>DASPHQ010000965.1:0-2342 GCA_035629595.1 Urbifossiella sp.
TCGTGGTTCAACTCGGCCATGTCACCGCCGGGTAGTAGAAGTGCGGACGGGCGCGAGCGCCCGCCCCGTCACTATAGAGCACCCCGCGCGGGTGGAACACCCGGGACGGCCGAACCCGGGCGCCGCGGCCGTGACGAGCTCGTGACAATCGGCCGGTCCGGTTCCGTAGTCTGGACTGAGAGTGCTCGCCCGACCCGAGTTGGAGGGATGCGATGGTCCGGTCGATGTTCGCGGCGGTGCTGGCGGCGGGGGCGGTGGTCGCGGGCGGGTCCGCGGCCGACGAGCCGACGGCCGCCCCGAAGTCGGTGCCGCCGGGGGTGCCGCTGACGGTGACGATCACGGGGAAGGCGAAGTACGTGTTCGACCCGGCGCCGCTGACGGCGGAGGCGTACAAGAAGGCGGTCGAGGACGCGGCGAAGCCGGGGAAGAAGTTCGGCGGGTTCGGCGGGAAGCTCCCGGCTCCGCCAGCGGTGGACCTGACGGTGGAGTTGAAGAACACGTCCGACAAGGCGGTGACGGTGTGGAAGTCGGGCGACCCGGTGGTGCTGACGCTGAACCTGTCGGGGAAGGGGTCATTCAACCTGGACCCGCCGATCGCGATGACGCAGGAGTTCCGCATCCCGCAGGAGCTGACGCTGGACGCCGGCAAGAGCTTTTCGTTCCCGGTGAAGCAACTGAAGAGTGGTACGCGCGGCGTGACGCACTACAGCTACTGGACGGCCCCCGGCGAGTACGAGCTGACGGCGACGCTGCGGACCGGGGTGCGGCCGGTGCCGAAGGGGGCGACGGAGAACGACGGCTTCGGCGTGGTGACGCTGACGAGCCCGGCGTTCAAGCTGACGGTCGAGGGGAAGTAGCCGGCGGGTTGCCGTGTTCGTCGAGCCCGTAGCCGGCGAACACCTCGGCCGGCGTGAGCCACACCACCTGCCCGTTTCGGCCTTCGCACACGGGGCGGCCGAGGCGGGCGTGTTCGAGCCGAGCCTCCCGAATCGCGGCCTGGACTGCGGCCGTCATGCGGTCGAGGTCGAAGTACTCAACGGCCGGCTCCGTCGGGGTTCCTGTCATCGTTCGCACTCCGCTGGAAAAGCCCCCATCGGTCGGGATCGACGACCGTCTCGTAGTACCCGTTGTGGGTCGCCAGCACCCGCGGGGCGGTGTCGGTGTTATCATACACCGTCCAGGTTGTCACGACCGGCCGGTACAGGTCGAGAAAGTTGCGAACGCTCCGGGAGTACCGCCTGCGGATCGTCTCGTCGGGAATGTGGTGTCCGCCCGACCGCACACGCTCCGCCACCCGCTGAATCGCAACCTCGGGACTCTTCAACCAGAAGTAGAACAGGTGGGCAACGTACCCGGCGGCCCGGAGGGCTACGAGGCGCGGGGCGTACGTCCGCGCGGCAAGGGTTGTCTCGAAGGCGAAGCTCCGGCGGGATGTGGCAAGTTCGTCCAAGTACTCCAGCATGATTCGGCCCGCCCTCACGGCCTCGGACTCGACATCGAAGGCGTTTAGTCCACGGGCGATGGCGTCGGCGTTGACGAATACCGGGATGCGGAGCTGCCCGGTCAGGATCGGGAACGCGGACGAAGTCTTGCCGGCGCCGTTGATGCCGGCGAGGACCGCGACCGTGGGTGTGCTAGGCGTCGTCATGACCGTCTCAGTTTACCCGAACCGTCGCTGGCGCATCTGCAGGTAGTCGAGCAGCGCCTTGTCGAAGCCGACGGACGTGTCGATCGGCACGTAGTCCACGTTCGCCCCGGCGCACTCGCGGCGGTACGACTCGCGCAGCTCGCGCACCGCGCCGAGGTAGTCGTCGCGGATGCCGGCGGCGTCCACCTCCAGGTGCCGCTCCGGGCCTTCCACGTCGGCGAAGTCCACCAGCCCCGTCAGCGGGAAGTTCGCCTCGAGCTCGTCGAGGACGTGGAACAGGATCACCTCGTGGCCGCTGTAGCGCAGCCGGTACAGGCTCCGCAGCACCGGCTCCGGGTCGGCGAGGAGGTCGCTAAACACCATCACCAAACTCTTGCCGCGCAGCATCGGGGCCAGCTGCGTCAGACTGCCGGCGATGTCGGTGTCGCCGGTCGGCTTCAGGTTGGCGAGCACCGACAGGATGGTGCCGAGCTGCGACCGTTTGCTCTTCGGCGGCACCACGGTGGCGAGCTTGGTGTCGAACGCGACGAGGCCGACGGGGTCCTGCTGGAGGATCATCAGGTAGCCGAGCGCGGCGGCGAGGCAGACGCAGTAGTCGAACTTGGTCAGCGTCTCGTCGGCCGGCCCCGTCTCCAGCACTTCTATCGGTCCGGGGAGAACGCCGGGTGACATCCCCAACACCGACTTCAGGAAT
>DASPHQ010000966.1:0-5843 GCA_035629595.1 Urbifossiella sp.
CCAGCGGGCACTCGTCCCCGCACCCCATCGTGACGGCCACCTCGACCTCCTGCCCGTTGAACTCGTGCAGCGACTTCGAGGTATGGGTGGTCAGGTCGTACCCGACCTCCCGCATGAACTCGACGGCGCGCGGGTTCACCCGCCCCGAGGGCCGAGAACCGGCGCTGGCCGCCTCGACCTTGCCCGCCCCGTGGATGCGGGCGAACGCCTCGGCCATCTGGCTCCGGTTCGAGTTCTCGACGCACACGAAGATCACCCGCGGCTTGTCGCTCATCCGGCCCTCGCAACTCTCGGGTCTGAATCCGCCCCACCCACACCACTACCCTGGCTCCGACCTCGTCCCGCGCCGCCTGACCCGGGCGACGGCCCGGCGGCGTTCGGCGCGGGTGCCGATCACGCCTTTACCGCGTAGACCTGCACGCTCGCGGCGAACTCGTTCACGTCGTACTTCCGCAGCAACTCGCCGAGTCCGCTGTGGACCGTCGCGGCCGCCGCCGCGGTCGGGGTGCAACACGCCGCCGATCCGACCGGGGCCGGGGTGCAGCACCCGGTCGCCGCCGGCGCGTCCGCCTTCGGCGTGCAGCACGCGGACGAGTCCGGCGGCGCGGGCGTGCAGCACGCAGTCGCCACCGGCGCGGGGGTGGCCATGGCTGGCGCGCAGCACCCGCCCTGGCCCTCGACCTGGGCGTAGGCGTTCAGGTCCTTCCCGGTGTCCACGACCCGGACCGCCGCGAACCCGGCGGCCGTCAGTCCGGCGACGTACTCCTCGACGGGGATCGCCCCGGCGACGCAGCCGACGTAGGCTATAAGGTCGGCCCCCACCTCCGGCGGGAGAGGCTTCTTCAGGGCGATGTCCGACACCGCCACCCGGCCGCCAGGCTTGAGCACCCGGTACATCTCGCGGAAGACGGCGGACTTGTCGGCGGCCAGGGTGATGACGCAGTTGCTGACGACGCAGTCGGCGGTCGCGTCCGGGAGGGGCACCCGGTCGATCGTGGACAGGTGGAACTCGACGTTCGTGAACCCCTGGCCCGCCGCGTTAGCGTTGGCGCGGGCGACCATCTCCGGGGTCATAACGTGGCTCCCCGTCCGGGCAACCCGCTGATCTACCCTGCGTACGGGCCGGCTCGCCCGACGGCGGACCCCTTGAGCCTGAATTCCGTCCTTCCCGATGGTCGAGAGCGGCGGAACGGGCAGGCGGTGGAAATGCCCGAGTGGGAGTCGCCAAGCGGTGGCATCGGTTCGTGAGGACGACCGAGGGGCGGGGCTGTCCACGCCGGGCAGGCAACTCGGCCGGCCATGATACCGGCCCCGGGCGGGGCGACGTTTCGCCCGCACTTGCGCGGCGGCAGCCATAATCGAAGAGGTCTCTGGTTCGTGTGGAAAGCAGCCGGGCCGCGCCGGTCACGTCCTGCGGCGCGGCGGCAGGTACAATGAGCCGACTGCTAACGTGTCACGGGATGCGTCCGGGAACACGCGGATGAGGCACTTCCTTCTCAGCCGCTACTCGGGGCCGCTCGTCGTCCTCGGCGGGCTGCTCGCGGCCGCGTGCCTGGGCAGCACCGTCGCCATCAACCGGCTCCAGACCGACCTCGCCCGGACGGTCCGGCACGACGCGGCCCGGATGGAGGCGGCCGGCGACCTCCAAGTCTGGCTCCGCCAGCTCCGGTTCCACGCCGTCATGTTCGCCACCGACCCGTCCCCGGCCCGGCGGTGGCAGGTCGCCGAGGACCGCCGCCTGGTTACCGCCGCCCTCGCCGACGCCCGCCACGAGTGCCACCCGGAGGACCTCGAACTGTTGGACGAGATCGGGAGGGGATATCGGGAGTACGAAGCCGGACTCGGGATGGACGACCGGCCAGGGGCGCCCCCGCGGTCGGGGGACGACTTCATCCGCTGGGCCGACGCGCACCCGGTCCAGGGGCTACTCGTCCCCTGTCGCGAGCTCGCCGACCGGCAGCGGGAGCGGATGGACCGAAGCGTCGAGCGGAGCGAGGCACAGGCGACGTGGGCCGGCCGCGTGCTGGTGGGCCTCGGCCTGGCGGGCGCTCTCGGCGGCGTGCTCAGTGGGTTCGCCACCGCCCGCGGGGTGACCCGCCGGGTGGCCCGTCTGTCGGTGCGGGTGCAGGCGGTCCAGGCGCACCTCGGGCCGGACGTGGGCGAAATGACGGTCGAGCTCCCGCAGCACTTCGGCGCCCTGGACGAGCAACTGGACCGGGTCGTCGGGCGGGTCAAGGACGTGTGCGGGCGGCTCCAGGATCAGCAGAGGGAGTTGCTCCGGGCCGAGCAGCTCGCCGCCGTCGGGCAGCTCGCCGCCGGGGTCGCCCACGAGGTCCGCAACCCGCTCACCGGGATCAAGTTCCTGGTCGAGGCCGCCCTCCGCCCCGGGAACCCCACCCCGCTCGACGGGGAAGACCTCCGTCTGATACGCCAAGAGATCGTCCGCATGGAGCGGACGGTGCAGGACCTGCTCGACTACGCCCGGACGCCGCCCCCGGACCGCCACCCCCGCGACCTCCGCGCTCTCGTCACCGAGGCCGCTAAAGTCGCGGCGAGCCGGGCCGAACGGAAGCAGCTCGTCGTCCGACTCGACCTGCCGGCCGAGCCCGCCCCGGCGGACGTGGACCGCGATCAGTTGCTGTCCGTGCTGACCAACTTGCTGTACAACGCGATCGACGCGACCCCGCCCGGGGGCGACGTAGCGGTCGAGGTCGGGGTGGGGCCGGGCGCCGCCCCGCGGGTAACCATCACCGACACCGGCCGGGGGATCGACCCGGCGGTCGCGGACCGGCTGTTCACCCCGTTCGCCACTACCAAGCCGACCGGGACCGGGCTCGGGCTGACGGTCGCCCGGCGCGTCGCCCGGGACCACGGCGGCACGCTGACCGCCGCCAACCGACCCGGCGGCGGGGCGTGCTTCACTCTCACCCTGCCGGCTGCGGAGGCGCCCCGTGCCGAGGCTGCTGGTCGTTGACGACGAACCGATCATCTGCCACTCCTTCCGCCGGGTGTTCACCGACCCCGCGGTCGAGGTGGTCACCGCCGGGTCGGTGGCCGAGGGGTGGGCGCGGTTCGAGCGGGACCGGCCGGACGTGCTCGTGCTCGACCTGCAACTCCCCGACGGGTCCGGGCTCGACCTGTTCGAGCGGGTCCGCGCCGCCGACCCGCGTCGGCCGGTCGTGTTCATCACCGCCCACGGCACGTCGGACACGGCGATCGAGGCGATGAAGCGGGGGGCGTTCGACTACCTCACCAAGCCGCTCGACCTGGAGCAGGTGAGCGGGCTCCTCGGCCGGGCGTTCGAGGCCGCCCGGCTCATGCGGGAGCCGGCCGCCCTTCCCGACGACCCGGCCGCCGACCGGATCGTCGGCCGCACCCCGGTCGTGCAGGAGATGTGTAAGCTCATCGGCAGGCTCGCCCCGCAGGACGCGAACGTCCTGATCCTCGGCGAGTCGGGCACCGGCAAGGAGTTGGTGGCCCGGGCGCTCTACCAGCACTCGACGCGGCCGGACCGCCCGTTCCTGGCGATCAACTGCGCCGCCCTCCCCGAAACGCTGGTCGAGAGCGAGCTGTTCGGCCATGAGAAGGGCGCCTTTACCGGGGCCGACCGGCAGCGGGTCGGCAAGTTCGAGCAGTGCGGCGACGGCACCATCCTGCTGGACGAGATCGGGGACATGCCGCTCCCGGCGCAGGCGAAAATCCTCCGGCTGCTTCAGGACCAGACGTTCGAGCGGGTCGGCGGGAACCAGCCCATCCGCACCCGAGTCCGGGTGCTGGCCGCGACGAACCAGGACCTGGAGCAACTGATCGCCGCCGGCCGGTTCCGGGGCGACCTGTACTACCGGCTGAAGGTGGCGACCGTCCGGGTGCCGCCGCTGCGGGACCGGCGGGCCGACATCCCGGAGTTGGCCCACCACTTCCTGTTCCGCCACGCCCGGGCGGCGGGCCGCGACGTGCGTGGGTTCTCCCCGGAGGCCCTGGACCGACTCGTGGGCGGCGACTGGCCGGGGAACGTGCGGCAACTCCAGAACGACATCCAGGCCGCGGTCTACCAGACCTCCGGGCAGACGATCCTGCCGTCCGACCTGCCGGGCGCGGCCCCGCCCGACCCGCCCGCCGTCCCGGCGGCGTTCGATCTCGTCGGGACGATCGAGGCATTCCTGACGGACGGGAACAAGGACGTGCACGGGCGGGTGATGGCGCTGGTGGAGAGGGAGCTGATCGCCCGGGCGCTGCGGCACGCCCACGGCCACCAGGGCCAGGCCAGCGACCTGCTGGGGATCAACCGCACCACCCTCCGCCACAAGCTCCGCGATCTCGGGATCGTACTCGACCGGGTAGTTGCGGACCGCCCCGACCCGGCCGGCGAGTAACCCGCGGGCGCCGGGGAGATTCTCCCCGCTCGGGTGAGTTTCCCACCGCCCCCGTTCGCGCGGCCGGCGGGCCGGGGTCGAGCAGCCGGCTTTCGTCCGACGCGGCAGCCCGTAATTCCCGGGCAAATCCGCCTGCCTAACCACTCACACCTCGACGGCATCACCCTTGCTAGGCCCCCGGCGGGGGTCCCATGCTCCGACTGCTGAGTGCCGTCGCGCCCCTCCTCGCGGCGGGGACGACTGGATGCCTCTACCCGACCGCCGGCCCGCCCGCGGACCCGAAGTCGGTATTCCCGGTTCGCGGGCAGGTGTTCGTCAGCGGACGGCCTGCCGCCGGGGCGGTCGTCGTGTTCCACCCGGAACACGAGCCGGCCGCCGCGCCGGGACCGCGGCCCCAGGCGACCGTGCGGGCGGACGGGTCGTTCGTGCTGGGAACCCACGCGGCCGACGACGGCGCGCCCGCCGGGAACTACGTCGTCACCGTGGTGTGGCGGCCGGACGGGTGCGACTCGGATCGGCTCGGCGGCCTGTACGCCGACCCGTTGCCGCCGCGGCTCACAACGGTGGTGTTGAAGGGGCCGAACGACCTCCCCCCGTTCCGGCTGGACGAGGCAGGGTCGGACGCCCGATGCCCGGGGAAGATGTGACCTTGGCGAATTCTGATCCCGGCCCGTCCCGGGCGGTCGACCGCCGCGTCCTGCGCTGCGGCGGGTGCGGGGCCGCCGTCGAGTGCCGTCCCGAAGAACTCCTCCGGTACACCCGTGAGGGGTGGCCCCGGTGCTGCGGGCAGGTGATGGCCGTGTCTGTCGAGCCCCCGCACGCACTGCCGCGGGCCGAACGCTGACCCGCACCGGCCCTGCGCCGCGCCCCGAAACGAGGACTCCGCATGGGGTTGGTCAAGCTCGCCCTCGGCAACGTGTACGGGGTCGTCGTCTTCGCCCTGTTCATCATGGTCCTCGGGTCGGTCGCGCTCGTCTCCATCCCGGTGGACATCCTGCCGGCGTTCAAGGTGCCGGCCGTCCAGGTGCTCACGTACTACAACGGGATGCCCGCCCGCTCCATCGAGCGGACGCTCACCGACCGCATCGAGCGGTGGGTGAACCAGTCGCCCGGGGTGAAGAACGTCGAGTCGCGGTCCGTCTCCGGGGTGAGCGTGGTCAAGCTCTACTTCCGCGAGGACGTGGACCCGAACACCGCGATCACCATGAGCAGTTCGCTCACCGACGCGGCCCGCCCGTACCTGCCCACCAACACCCTCCCGCCGGTCGTGCTGCCGTTCGACCCGACCGGCACGCTGCCGCTGGGCATCCTCACCGTCAGCAATCCGACGATGGCCGAGCAGGAGGTGAAGGACTTGGCCCGCGTCGAGGTCCGCAACCGGCTCGGCGCGGTGCCCGGCGCGGTCGCCCCGGTGGTCGTCGGCGGCAAGGACCGGCGGGTGATGATCTACCTGCGGCCGAAGGACTTGGA
>DASPHQ010000967.1:0-9963 GCA_035629595.1 Urbifossiella sp.
GAACGTCGGCGTCTGCCTCGACGTGTTCCACTACTACAAGGGGCCGAGCAAGCCCGAGGACCTGGAGACCCTGACGGCCGCGAACCTGGCGCACGTGCAGGTCTGCGACGTGGCCGGCGTCCCCCGCGAGATGATGACCGACGCCGACCGCGTGCTCCCCGGCGAGGGCGACTTCCGCCTCGACCCCATCCTGGCGCGGCTGCGTGCCATCGGCTACACCGGCTACGTGTCGCTGGAGTTGCACAACCCGGTGCTGTGGCAGCTGCCGCCCGCCCAGGTCGCGGACGCGGCGATGAAATCGCTGACGCGCTTACTCACACCCTGACCGGAGAGGACGTTCGATGTTCGACCGCGAGCGGCGGCTGTACGCGGACCAGTACGGCTACGCCCGGCAGCTCACCGCCGACATCCCCGACGAGGAGTTCGCCGAGGAGCCGGTGCCGGGGATGAACCACCCGGCGTGGATCCTCGGCCACCTCACCGTGACCGCCGACTTCAGCCTCCAGTTGCTCGGCGAGAAGCCGGTGGCGCCGGAGGGGTGGGCCGCCATGTTCGCCCCCGGCACCGTCCCCGACCCGCAGCGCGCCACCTACCCGACGAAGGCCGAGTACCTCAACGCCTACGAGGCCGGGCACGCGGCGCTCGCGGCCGCCGTCGCCACCCTCGACGACGCCCGCGCCGCGAAGCCGAACCCGGTCCCGTCGCTGAAGGCCCGCTTCCCGACCGTCGGCGACCTGATGGCGCACCTCCTCACGACGCACGAGGCGACGCACCTCGGCCAGCTGTCGGCGTGGCGGCGCACGATGGGGAAGCAGAGCGTGGCCCTGGGGTAGGCCGGCGAAGCCCGGGGACGGCCGTCCCCGGGCTTTCAGCCTAGTAGCCGTTGCCCACGCCCCGGGCTACCGTGCCCCTGTCCCCTCCCCGGAGCCCTCCCCATGATCCGCCTCCTCGCCTTCGCCGCGGCGCTCGCGCTGGCGCTGTCCGCGACCGCCCGCCAGGACACGCCCGCCAAGAAGGCCGCCCAGCCCACCAAGAAGGACGCCCCGAAAGGCCCGGCGCCGACCGCCGAGAACGTCCAGTACGGCCCGCACGAGCGGCAGGTCCTCGACTTCTACCAGGCCAAGTCCGACGCCCCGACGCCGGTCGTGTTCGCCATCCACGGCGGCGGCTGGGTCAACGGCAGCAAGGACGGCTACCGCGGCGCCGCCAAGCGGTACAACGACGCCGGCATCTCGCTCGTCGCCATCAACTACCGGATGGTGACCGAGGCCGCCGAGAAGAAGATCGACCCGCCGGTGAAGTGGCCGCTGGAGGACGCGGCGCGGGCGCTGCAGTTCGTCCGCTCGAAGGCGAAGGAGTGGAACCTCGACAAGACCCGTATCGGCGCCACCGGCGGCTCGGCCGGCGGGTGCTCGTCGCTGTACCTCCTCTACCACGACGACATGGCCGACCCGAAGAGCGCCGACCCGGTGGCCCGCGAGAGCACGCGCCTGTTCTGCGCCGCGGTGGACGGCGCCCAGACGACGCTCGACCCGAAGGTGCTGCGCGAGTGGATGCCGAACTACACCTACGGCGGCCACGCCTTCGCCATCGTCGGCCCCGACGGCAAGCGCGACGCGGGCTTCGAGACGTACCTGGCGAAGCGCGACGAGCTGCTGCCGAAGATCAACACGTACTCGCCGATGGCCCACGTCTCGAAGGGCGACCCGCCGGTGTTCCTGTTCTACAGCAACGCCGCGGCCGCGGCGGTGAAGGGCGAGTCGAAGGCCGATCCGACGCACGCCCCGCTCCTCGGCGCCATCTTGATGGAGAAGCTGACCGCGGAGGGCGTGGAGGGCATCTTCGTCCACCCGGGGATGCCGCACCCGAAGTACAAGAGCAGCGCCGACTACCTGATCGACCGACTGAAGGCGAAGTAACGACTTCGGCGAGCCGACCGCCGTGAGGCGGCGGGTGACGTTCTTCACCCGCCGCCTCACGGCGGTCGGCTCGCCGGGCCGTTGCTTCCGACGCGAAAGTACCGCATGTCGCTGAGCGTGTTCGACCTGTTCAAGATCGGCATCGGGCCGTCCAGCTCCCACACCGTCGGCCCGATGTGGGCGGCGCTCCGCTTCGTCCGCGGGCTCGGCGACCGGCTCGCCGACGTGCGGCGCGTCCGCGCCGAGCTGTTCGGCTCCCTCTCCGCGACCGGCCGCGGACACTCCACCGACAAGGCCGTCCTCCTCGGCTTGTCCGGCGAACAACCCGACACCACCGACCCCGACGGCGTCGATCCGCTCGTGGAGGTCATCCGCGGCACGGGGAAGCTCCGCCTCGGCGGCCGCGTCAGCATCCCGTTCCACGAACCCGACGACCTCGTCTTTCACGACCACAGCCTGCCGCGGCACCCGAACGGCCTCCGCTTCACCGCGTTCGACGCAGCCGGCGCCGATGTCGCGTCCGACACCTACTACTCGGTCGGCGGCGGGTTCGTCGTCAGCGAGGCGGAGGCGGAAGCGGGGGAGGTCGGCGGGAACGACCCGGCCGGCCCCCTCCCCCACGACTTCCGCTCGGCGACGGAGCTGCTCGACATCGGCCGCCGCACCGGGATGAGCATCGCCGACATCGTGCGCGAAAACGAAAAGGCGTGGCGGCTGCCGACGGACACGGACGCGAGCCTCGACCGCATCTGGGCCGTGATGGAATCGTGCATCGAGCGCGGCTGCCGCACTGCCGGCGTCCTCCCCGGCGGGCTCGGCGTCGAGCGCCGGGCCGCGAAGCTGTTCCACACCCTGAGCACGCGGCCGGTCGTGAACGACCCGCTGGCCGGGCTCGACTGGGTGAGCCTGTTCGCGCTCGCCGTGAACGAGGAGAACGCCGCCGGCGGCCGCGTCGTGACGGCCCCCACGAACGGCGCGGCCGGCGTCATCCCCGCGGTGCTGGCGTACTACAAGCGGTTCGTTCCCGGTGCGGACGCGGCCGGAGTGCGGACGTTCCTCCTCACGGCCGGCGCGGTCGGCATGCTGTACAAGCGGAACGCGTCGCTGTCGGCCGCGGAGATGGGCTGTCAGGGCGAGGTCGGCGTGGCGTGCAGCATGGCCGCGGCCGGGCTCGCGGCGGTGATGGGCGGCACGAACGCGCAGATTGAGAACGCCGCCGAGATCGGCATGGAGCACAACCTGGGGCTGACGTGCGACCCGATCGGCGGGCTGGTGCAGGTGCCGTGCATCGAGCGGAACACGATGGGGGCGGCGAAGGCGATCAACGCCGCCCGGCTGGCCGTCCTCCACGGCGACGGCACCCACCGCGTCCCGCTCGACCGGGTGATCGAGACGATGCGCCAGACCGGCCTCGACATGCACAGCAAGTACAAGGAAACGTCCCGCGGCGGCCTCGCCGTCAACGTCGTGAACTGCTAGAGCGCCGTAGCACTCCCGCCCCCACACGCGGCACAATCATGATCGACCTCGCCGCCGTCCGGGACGGGCTGACCCGGAACGAGTTCTTCCTCGAATACCTCCCCACCATCTCCCTGACGACCGGCCGGTGCGTCGGAGCCGAAGCCCTGATCCGGTGGCGGCGGCCGGGCGGGGTCGTGCCGCCCGGCGAGTTCATCCCGCTGATCGAGAACACGCCGCTGTCCGGGCTGGTGACGTACTGGGTGATCGACACCGTGAGCGCCGAGTTGGGGGCGTGGCTCCGGGCGACGCCCGAGTTCTACGTCGGCATCAACGTCCCGCCGGAAATCCTCGGCCGCGGCGGGATGGAGTACGCCGCAACCCGCTCCGGACTGGCCGAGGTGGCTGGGCAGGTCATGATCGAGATCACCGAGCGCGGGATTCCCGACGCGCTCGGCGTCACGTCGATCAACCTGGGCCACCAGTCCGGGGTCCGCGTCGCCCTCGACGACGTGACCCTGATGGGCGGCGCGAACCTCGCGGTCCTCGCCCGCTGTTCGTTCTCTGCGATCAAGCTCGACAAGTCGCTGATCGACCAGATCACTCCGGCGTGTCCGGCCCCGGAGTGGCTCCGCACGGTGACCGCCCTGCTCGACTCGTCGCGCCTGACGGTGATCGCCGAGGGGGTGGAGACGGCGCAGCAGCTCGCCGCGCTCGCGGCGGCAGGCATCCAGGCGGCGCAGGGGTTCTACTTCTCGCGCCCCATCCCGGTGGCGGCGCTGATGGCCTTCTACGCCGAGGGGCGCCGGTTCGGCTGAGACTGTGACTTGAGATATTGGGCAGGCGCTGTCGAAATCCGGGACGGTGGTTCGGGTTTTAGCCCGGAGGGCGTCGGCGTGTAGCCCGGGGTGCAACCCCGGGCGGTCTGAGCGTAGTATTTCGGAGTCACCCATCTCGACCTCCGCCCTCGGCCGCCCGGGGTTGCACCCCGGGCTACACGCCGACGCCCTCCGGGCTAAAACTGAGGACTTCGACGGAGCAAAGAAGGCACACGGCGTGTGCCTACGACTTTCAAGACACAATCTGCGCCGCCGGCCCAACCATATACCAGTCGCATGCGCGTCGTCGAACTCGAAGCCCGGCACATCCGCATCGCCCTCCGCCGGAAGGTGACGCACGCCAGCCACACCCGCAGCGATACCGACAACGTCGTCGTCCGCTGCGTCCTCGCCGACGGCACCGTCGGCCACGGCGAGGGCGTGCCGCGCGACTACGTCACCGGCGAGACGATCGACTCGTGTCTGGAACTCCTCGGCGCCAGCGACATTCCCGCGCAGCTCGCCCCCTGCTCCGACTTCATCGCGGCCGTCCACCTCGCCGAGCGCCTGAAGCTTGCCCCCGTCCCCGGCGACGACCGGCTCATCCAGGGGAACGCCGCCCGCTGTGCCCTCGAACTCGCCGTCCTCGACGCCTACGGGCGGGCGTTCGGCGAGCCGCTGATGAACGTCACCCGGGCCGTCGCCCCCGACCTGTACGAGCCGCGCGACCGCGTCCGCTACAGCGGCGTCATCGGCAACCCGAAGGGGTGGAAGGGCCGTGTTTACCCGCTGGTCTACCGCCTCGCCGGGTTCGAGCAGGTGAAGCTGAAGGTCGGCATCCCCGGCACCGACGACGTGAAGCGCACCCGCCGCACCCGCCGCTGGCTCGGGTCGAAGATGAACCTCCGCATCGACGCGAACGAGGCGTGGACCGCCGCCGAGGCCGCGGACAAGATTCGGGCGCTGGAGCCGTTCGGGATCACCAGCGTCGAGCAGCCGGTGCCGCACGAGGAGGTCGCGGGGCTGGCCGCGGTGCGGAAGGCCGTGCAGACGCCGGTCATGCTCGACGAATCGTTGTGCGGCGCGGTGGACGGCGAGCGTGCCATTGCCGGGGGCTGGTGCGACCTGTTCAACCTGCGGCTGTCGAAGTGCGGCGGGTTCATCCCGACTCTGCGGCTGGCGCAGCTGGCGAAGCGCGCCGGCCTCGGCTACCAACTCGGCTGTCAGGTCGGCGAGACGGGCATCCTTTCGGCGGCGGGTCGTCACTTCGCCACGAGCGTCGGCGGCATCCGCTACGTGGAAGGCTCCTACGACCGGCACCTCGTCTGGGAAGATTTGACCGAGGAAGACCTGACCTTCGCCCGGAACGGCACTGCACCCATGCTCGTGGGGAGCGGCCTGGGTGTGACGCTGGAACCGGCGCGGGTGGACTGGGTGACCGTGCGGCGCGTCAGTTTGCTGGGATGAGGGGCGAGCCGACCGCCGTGAGGCGGCGGGTGAAGAACGTCACCCGCCGCCTCACGGCGGTCGGCTCGCCACGTTGCCGGCACCGCTCGTATCCTCACCGCATGAGCGACGCCCGCCTCACGCAGTTCCGCGCCTCCGACGGCTACCGCTTCTACGTCCGCTCCTTCCCCGCGGCCGGCGCGCCGCGCGGGCGGCTGGTGTTCGTCCACGGCATCCGCAGCCACGGCGGCTGGTACACGCGGTCGTGTGCCGCCTTCGCCGCGGCCGGGTTCGACGTGCACTTCCTCGACCGCCGCGGTGCCGGGCTGAACACCGCCGCCCGCGGCGACGCCCCGTCCTTCCGCCGCCTCCTCGACGACGTGGCCGAGTACGTGCAGAACCTCCGCACCGAGCGGGCGTGGCAGCCGGTCGTGCTCGGCGGCATCTCGTGGGGCGGGAAACTCGCCGCCGGCCTCCCGTACCGCCGGCCGGGATTGATCGACGGGATGGTTCTGCTGTGCCCCGGGCTGGTCCCGAAGGTGGCGCCGCCGCTGCCGACGCGGGCGCGGATCGCGCTGGCGCGAGTGCTGCGACCGGGAAAGTTCTTCCCGATCCCGCTGAACGAACCGGAGCTGTTCACCGCCGACCCCGGCTGGCGCGGCTTCATCGACCGCGAGCCGCACGGCCTGCGCGCGGCGACGGCCCGGTTCCTGTTCGCGAGCTTTGGTCTCGACATCTACCTCCGCCGTGCCGTGAAGCGCGTGCGGGTGCCGACGCTGCTGGTGCTCGGCGAGCACGACCGCATCATCGACAACGCGCAGACCCGGCTCACCGCCGGCCGCTTCGGGCGGCCGGTGGAGCTGCTGGACTACCCCGGGGCGCATCACACGCTGGAGTTCGAGCCGCCGGGCCACCCGTGGGTGGCCGACGTGACGAACTGGATGGAACGCCGGCTCGGGGTGTAGCGCCTGGAAAGCCCGGGGACGGCCGTCCCCGGGCTTCATTACCTCAGCGAATCGCCGAGGCGCCGACGACGAGCACCAGCATGGCGATGACGCCGACGGCGAGGAACCACATCGCCACGTGCGGCTTCGGCCGCTTCCCGGCGGCGAGGGCGTTGGCCCGCGCCTCCTTGCGGAGCTGCCGCCGCTCCGCGTCGTGCCGGGCGTGCTTGGTCTCGCGACTCATGAGTCGGTCCTCCGGGCGGCGTGCGCCGCCGTGCCCCCGGTGTGGGGGTGGGCCGCGGGTCGGACGCCGGACCGGTCGGAGAGGGCCCCGCGACCCTGAAACATGCACCTGAACCATACACCCGCGGCGCGACGCTGTCGAGCGCCGACCCAGGATTTGTCGTCCCGCCAGAAGTGCCGGCGCCGCCGACGGTTGCCGCCGGCGGTCGCCCGATCGGGTGTCAGTCTAACCGCGTGACATGTTTCCGCGACCCGGTGGGGGGGGCGGCGGAAACAATAATCCGGCTCAAACTGTGGAATTACTCGCGATCCGGGTTTGACTTCTTCGGCTTCGCAAGGCCGGCCTTCTCGAGCAGCGACTGGCCGAAGATGTTCTCCTCCTCGGCGAACACGTCGTCGATCGAAGTGCCTTCGGCGAACTCGTACTGGATGGTGTAGCGGTGGCCGGCGATGCCGATCTCGTCGCCCGGCCGGAGCGGCCGCCGCTGGGTGCGCTCGCCGTTGACCTTGACGCCGTTGGTGCTCCCCATGTCGCGGAGGAACCACACGCCGCTCTTGAACGCCAGCTCGGCGTGGACGCTGGAGACGTTCTGGAACTTCAGGCAGATATCGCACGACTCGCGCCGGCCGAGGGTCATCACGTCGGAGATGAGGGGGATGGCGTCGCCGCCGCCGACCGGCACCAGCTCGCCCCGTCGCGTACTCGCCATGGGAAAACCTTGCCCGAATCCGGGCCGAAGGAGAACGAATGCGGCCGGGTGTTCCCGACCGTCGTCCCCATGCTAGCCGGTTTGGGCGGCGGCGGGAACAGGTGTCACGGACGGAAAAAGCCCGGGGACGCTGGTCCCCGGGCTCTCGCAGCGGCTGTTGCGGCGGATTCCTACGGCGCCAGCGGGGCCGGGATGGCGACCGGCGGAAGGACCGGCGCGCCGGGCGTCGGTGGGATGATCGACGGGTGGGCCGGGCCGTAGCTCGGGCCGACCGGCCCCGGCGCCGGGCCGCCGGGCACCGGGCCGTAGTACCCGGCGGGGGCCGGGAAGTACGGGTTCACCGGGAAGTTGCCGGCGCCGGGCGGCCCGTAGAACGGGGCGTGGACCGGGGCCGGCGTCTGGAAGTGGCCGTCGTAGGGCCAGTACAGGTACCACGGCGCCGCCTGGAAGGCCGGGAGCTGGCGGTTGTTGTGGTTGGCGAACAGGTACGGCCCGGTCCGCGGGGTGTGCGGCTGCGAGCGGAACGGGCTGTTGAACAGCCCCCCGTTCGCCAGCGCCCCCGCGGGCATCGCGGCGATCACGGCCGCGGCCGCGAACAGACTCTTCCGTAGGCTCAGCATCTCGGTCGTCCTCCTCCGTGGAACTCGGCGCACCTCCGTGACGCGCCGAGCATAGTTCCGATTCGAATCAGGGGGCGGTGGTCCCGCCGACGGGCACGATCAGGTTGGGCGTGTCGGCGTAGAACGCGGCCGACGCGGCGGCGTCGCCGAAGCCGGTGTAGCGGGCCTCGGCCGGCCCGCTCGTGACGACCGCCGCCGCCGCCGCCCCGCACGAACTGCAGCCGTGCGAGCCGTGGCGGTGGAACAGGTGGTGGCCGCCGACGTGGCCACCGACGCGGCTCCCCGGCTGCCAGCCGTTGATCCACCCGTAGGCGCCGCCGCCGGCCCCGTAGGCGCTGCCGCCGCCCTGGTAGCGGAGGTAGGCGTCCCACGGGCCGTACGGCTCGAACGGGTAGTACCCGTGGTACGGGCCGTAGTTGAACAGCGGGCCGTGCTGGTGCTTCAACGGCTTCAGGTGGAGCGCCCAGCCGCCGCAGCCGAGGCCGAACGTGTTGGGGCCGTTGTGGGCGTCGGCGGTGCCGGCCGCGAGGCACAGCAGGGGCGCGGCGAGGGCCGCGGCCGCGAGGGTCCGTCTCATCGGGGCTCGTCCTTGCGTGATGTGCCCGGACCGGAGCCTTGCCCTGGCCCCGTCCCTGATCCAGGCCCACCAGCATTCCCCGCGAACCGCCGACGTGCCAGCGGAGGGCGTGCGAACGAGGGCGGAAACGGGCGCGACTTCGGGCGCAACAGCGCCGACCGGCGGGGCGGGTACAACCGGAACGGCTTCACGCCGGCGCCGCGCAGCGCCGGCGCAACTCGTCCAGGTGTTCCAACGGAACCGCCGTGCTGCCGACGCGGCGGTGGGCGGGGTTCGGCCCGTGGCAGTCGCTGCCGCCGGTGCGGACGAACCCGAGCCGTGTCGCAATCGAACGCAACCGCCCGCCCGGCGACGACCGCCCGAACGGGTACTCGGACTCGATGCCGTCGAGCCCCGCGGCGCGGAGCCGGTCGAACTGCTCGTCGGTGAGGTCCGGCGGGTGCGCCAGGCTCGACGCCCCCCCGGCCGCGCGGATGAGCCGGATGGCGTCCTCGACGGGGATCGTGATTTTGGGCACGACCGCGGCGCGGATCGGGTGGAGGTAGCGGTAGAACGCCCCGTTCACGTTCCCGGTGAAGCCGCAGGCGACGAGCAACCCCGCGATGTGGCGCCGCCCAACGCTCGCCGTCCGCGCCGCGATCAGTTCCGCGCGGTCGGCCGGTATGACGGTCCCGTTGGCTGCGAGCTTCGCAACGAAGTCGAAGAAGCGGTCGCGCCGCCGCTCGCAGACCCGCCGCAGTGCGTCCGACAGTTCGGCGTGATCATGCCGAACGAAGTACCCGAGGAGGTGGAGTTCGCGCCCGTCGAGGTCGGTGCTGATCTCGACGCCGGACACCACTTCGAGGGGCTTCCCCCCGAAGCTGCTTGCGGCGTCGCGCGCCTCCGCCACGCCGGCGAGTGTGTCGTGGTCCGTGACCGCGACCGCGCTCAGTCCCGCCTCGCGCGCGAGTGCCGCGACCTGCGAGGGCGTGTACTCCCCGTCGCTGGCGGTGGTGTGGACGTGGAGGTCGGCGCGCGGCGGGCTGGCGAGCCGGTGGAGCTGCGAGCAGAGGGCGGTGAACGGGGAGCGCCTCACGACGCCGCCGGCCGCTTCTTGGCGATGCGGTCCAGGACGCCGTTGACGAACCCCGGCGACTCCTTCCCCCCGAACCGCCGGGCCAGTTCGATCGCCTCATCGAGAATGATTTCGACCGGCAGCCGGGCCGGGTCGTGGAGGAGTTCGTAGCTC
>DASPHQ010000968.1:0-3346 GCA_035629595.1 Urbifossiella sp.
CCCGGCGACGGTGCTCGACCCGACTCGACCGCCGCGGTTCATGACGCTGCGCGAGTGCATGGCGCTGGCCCTGGAGCAGGGGAACGTCGGGAACACGTTCGGCGGCAACCAGTTCGGCAACCCGAACGAGTCCCTGCCGGCGTTCGGCCAGGGCGGGCTGAGTAACCAGAGCGACGCCATCCGGGCGTTCGCCCTCGACCCCGCGTTCACCCAGGCGAACGTCGAGCGGGCGCTGGCGCGGTTCGACGCCCGGTGGGTGACGAGCATGACGTGGCAGAAGGTGGACCAGCCGGTGGCGGCGCAGTTCCTCTCCTTCCAGCAGCAGCGCGACGGGGCGTCGTTCAACACCGCGCTCGTCAAGCCGCTGCCCACGGGTGGGTTCACGCAGGTGTCGTTCGGCGTCGACTACTCGAAGTTCGCCCAGGGCTCGACCCAGGCCGGGTTCGTGAACCCGAACTACACGCCGCGGGTGCAGTTCTCGTTCGAGCAGCCGCTGCTGCAGCTGTTCGGCGTCGAGGTGAACCAGATCGCCGGCCTGAACACGGCCCCGCGCGGGCTGTTCATCCAGGGGGCCGGGCCGACCGTCGGGTCGTCGGTCGTCCAGTCCGGCGGCGAGGGCATCCTGATCTCCCGCATCCGGTCCGACCAGTCGCGGTCGCAGTTCGAGAGCCAGGTGAACTACCAGCTGGCGAACGTGGAGGCGGCGTACTGGAACCTGTACGCGTCGTACTACAACCTGTACGCCCGCGAGGAGGGGCTGCGGCAGTCCTACGAGGGCTACCGCTTCACCGCCGCCCGCGTCCCGGGCATCGACCCGCCGCAGCAGCTCGACCAGTCCCGGGCGCAGCTGGAGCTGTTCCGCGGCCAGGTGTACACGGCCCGCGGCCAGGTGCTCACGGCCGAGCGGAACCTGCGCCGGTTCATCGGCCTGCGGAGCGACGACGGCACCCGGCTGGTGCCGGCCGACGAGCCGAACCTCGCCCCGTTCATCCCCGACTTCTACGAGGCCGCCCAGGAGGCGATGAACTACCGGCCGGAACTGATGCTGGCCCGGCAGGAGGTCAAGGTCCAGCAGCTGCAACTCGAGCTGGCGCGGAACCTCCGCCGCCCGGAGCTGCGGGGCTTCGGCCAGTACGACATCGCCGGCCTCGGCACCCGGCTCGACGGCCCCGAGCTCACCGGCCCCGACGGCACCACGCCGGGGAACGCCCTCGCCAGCCTCGGGAACAACCAGTTCAACAGCTGGACGCTCGGCCTGCGGCTCGACATCCCGATCGGGTTCCGCGACGCCAACGCCCAGGTCCGGCAGCAGCAGATCACGCTGACCCGGAACTACATCCAGCTGAAGGACTCGGAGCTGCGGGTGGCCGAGTCCGTGGTGGAACAGCTCCGCCGGGTGGTGCAGACGCACTCGCTGATCGGCCCGGCGCGGGCGCGGCGGGAGGCGCTGCAGCAGTACGTGGCCCGGGTCCGCATCCGCATCGAGATCGGGTCGTTCCGGCCGGACGAGTACTTCCAGTTCCTCCAGAACCAGCGCGACCTCGCCGACTCGGTCGCGGTCGAGTTCCAGGCGGTCGCCGACTACAACTCGGCGCTGGCGGCGTTCGAGTTCGCGAAGGGGACGATCCAGCGGTACAACAGCATCACGATGTCCGAGGGGCCGCTGCCGCAGTTCGTCCGCGAGCGGGCGGCGGACCACGAGCGGGAGCGGGTCAACGCCGCCATCAAGCTCCGCGAGCGGCCGGCCACCGACCCGTCGCCGCAGTCGCCGCCGCACAACCTCGGGCCGGCGGGGCCGTCGGGCGTCGGGCTGCCGCCGCTGATGAACATGCCGCCGCCGCCGCCGGACGTGAACCCCGACGCCCTGCCGGGCGTGCGCCCCGGCGTGCCGCTCCCGCAGCCGATGGCCGTGCCGATGGCGCAGCCGATGACCGTGCCGGTGCCGCCGCGGGCGGTGCCGATGCCGCCGGCCGCCAACCCGCCCGGCAGCCCGGAGCCGGGGGCGTTCTTCAGGCCGGGCGGCACGGTGACGGTGCCGCGCTTCCAGCCGATCACCCCGCAGGTGCCGCTGCCCGGCCCCGGGGCCAGCGCCGCCCCGCCGGTCGAACGGCCGACGGTGCCGCCGCTGGAAGTCGGGGGCATCCCCGCGAGCCTGCCGCCGATGGGCGCGCCGCCGGTGAACGTGGCTCAGTGAGCCCATGACAGAAAGCCCGGGGACGGCCGTCCCCGGGCTTCGTCGTTTCACCCCCCGAGCCGCACCACCGGCACGGAGGGCACCGCCGCGAGCCGCGTGTCCGCCACGAACAGGCTCCCCGCGGTCGGGCACTTCGCCCTCTGCTCCGCGGGCATACCCTCCGTCGCGGTCGTCAACACCAGCTTCACGCCGTCGGGGCGCTGCACCAGACACGGGCACGTCACCCGCGGCGAGCCGGGCGTCGCCCACTCATCGCGCGTGGCGCCGATCCGCAGGTCGTACCGCACGGCGCGGCCAGCCGCGACCGGATCAGGGTTGTAGAAGGCGACGATCACCATGCCGCCGCCGGCGTCAACCATGCCGTCGGGGAAGCCGGGCTCGCCGCGCAGGTCGAGCGCGACGCCGTCGGCCGTCAGTTCGCGGGCAGCCACGTCGAGCCGGTAGCGGGCGATGGTCCGCGTGGGGGTGTCGATGTCGAACAGCGTCGCTCCGGCGAACACCTTGCCGTTCGAGCACGTCTGCCCGCCGCGGAGCCGTGACACCCGGTTGTCACCGAGCGTCAGCAGGTACAGCCCGGCGAGCGGCTCGGCGAACCGCGTGTCCTTCGTGCCGAACACGACGGCGCGGCCGTCCGGCGTGACCTCGGCGTCGTTGACGAGCTCCCGCGGGTGCGGGTCGGGCAAGCGGCCGAGCGGCGTCCATTCGTAGGACTCAAGGTCGAAGGTACCGACGCCGTGGTCGAGGCCGACGAGGACGACGCCGGGCCGGTCGGTCGGGAGGGCAAAGCCGGGGCGGCCCGGGAGGGTCCACGACTCGGTGCCGCCCGTGTCCCAGTAGCGGACGTGCAGCTCCCCCTGCGTCGCGTCCGCGGCGGTCTGGATATTCACCCACAGCAGCGCCGCTCGGCCGTCGAGCTCGAACGCGCGCGGCCCCTCAGGTAGGAAGCCCTCCTCGTCGGCGTCGGGGGTGTGGAGAACAGTTGCGGTCGTGGGCATGGCGTCCTCCCGGGGGCGGGTGATACGCTACGAGAATCCGAGGGGGAGTGAGGAGAGGGGAGTGGTACAGAATCCGGTTGTTCCGTAACCGCCCCGGGGCGTTGCCCCGGGCTATGCTGTCCCAGGCCGTTGGCCTGAAAACCGGGATGCCCTCTTC
>DASPHQ010000969.1:0-7022 GCA_035629595.1 Urbifossiella sp.
GCACCCGCGCCCCGACGCCCATCCGGTTCACGCCGTCGGCCGGGCCGACCTTCACCCGCAGCCAGTTCCTGCCGGGCGTCTCGTTGCGCAGCAGCAGCGAGCGGCCCGCGGCCCACCAGCTCGGCAGGAACAGGTCGAGCCGGCCGTCGTTGTCGTAGTCGCCGGTCGGCCCGGCGGCCGCGTAGAAGACGCGCCGCTCCTTCAGCACCTTCTCGAACTGCGGCCCGCTGCCGCGGACCGCGCGGTCCGCGGCGTTCGGGTAGTCGTTCACCGCCCAGGCGTCGTCGCGGAAGCGCGGCAGGCCGTCCTTCACGCCCAGGTGGCGGAAGATCACCGGGTACGGCCGGCCGGCGGCGAACTTCACCACGCTCGCGACCAGGTCGGGCCAGCCGTCGTTGTCGAGGTCCTGCAACTCGACGTGCGGCGCCTTCATCCCCAGCGGCGTCAGGCCGACGGCGACGGTCACGTCCTCGAACACCGGCACGCCGTCGCGGACGCCGCGGTTGAGGTACAGCCGCACGGCGACCGGCTCCAGCCACGGTGCCGGGTAGTGCGGGCCGAGCACCACGTCGAGCAGGCCGTCGCGGTTCACGTCGGCGACGCACACGCCGCAGACCATGTTCTCGCCGCCCGCGTCCTTCCACGCGAACACCGCCCGCGAGCCCGGCGCCTCGGCGAACATGCCGCGGCCGTCGTTGAGCAGCAGCACGTTGGCGACGCTCGACGCCAGGAATAGGTCGGGCCAGCCGTCGTTGTTCACGTCGGCCGCGGCGACGCCCAGGCCCGGCACGCCCTCGGGGATGCCGGCCGCGCGGGACACGTCCTCGAAGCGGAGGCCGCCGGTGTTGCGGAAGAGGCGCGTGCTCCGCGTCGGCGAGCCGTTGTACCCGGGCATCGGGTCTTCGCCGACGAGCAGGTCGAGCCGGCCGTCGCCGTCGAAGTCGAGGACGCAGGCGCCGCGGCCGCCGAACGCCGGCGGGCACGCGCCGCTGTCCTTCGAGACGTCGGTGTACTTCCCGCCGCCGTCGTTGCGGAGCAGCGAGCAGCCGGCGAGCCCGGCCTTCGGCTGCGGCATGCTCGCGGAGTAGAGGTCGAGGTCGCCGTCGTTGTCGAGGTCGGCGAAGACGACGCCGGTGGTGCGGGCGGGGACGGCGAGCGCCGGCTGGTCGTCGCGGCGGAACTTCCCCTTGTCGTTGCGGAGGAATCGGTTCGGCCCGGCCCCGGCGGCGAACGTGCCGACGTACAGGTCGAGCCAGCCGTCGCCGTCGGCGTCGCCCCACGCGGCCCCATGACCGCGGACGCCGGCCAGCTGCGCGGCGACGCCGGTCTCGTCGCCCACGTCCTTGAACACGAACGGGGCCGCGGCCGGCGGGTCGGCCGCGGCACGGGTGGTGACCAACGGCAGGAGGGCCGCGAGTCCGAGCCAGAGAAGGCGGGGGAGAGCCATCGGCGGACCCGGGGGGTTTACCCGACTAGCGGGCGGATCACGGACCCGTCGCGGACGACCATCACCGGCCGGCCGGTGGCAGTGTGGTACTCCTTCGCGTGGTCGATGCCGAGGGTGTGGTAGAACGTCGCGGCGAGATGGTCCGGGGTGTACCCGTCGCCGGCCGGCCCCATGCCGTTCGCGTCGCTCGCGCCGACCACCTGCCCGCCGCGTACCCCGCCGCCGGCCAGCAGCGAGGTCATCGCCCGCGGCCAGTGGTCGCGGCCGGCGCGCTCGTTCACCCGCGGCGTCCGGCCGAACTCGCCGGTCACGTACACCGTCGTCGTGTCCAGCAGGCCGCGCTCGCCGAGGTTGGCGAGCAGCGCGGCGAGCCCCTGGTCGAGCTGCGGGAGGAGGTTGTCCTTCAGCGCCCGGAAGTTGTTGGCGTGCGTGTCCCACCCGGGGAACGTGACGGTCACGAACCGCACCCCGGCCGCGACCAGGCGGGCGGCCAGCAGGCAACTCATCCCGAACCGCCCGGTGCCGAACGCGGCGGCGACCTCCGGCCGCTCGCGGCTCACGTCGAACGCCCCCCGCGCCCGCGGCGAGCGGATCATGTCGTTCGCCTGGTGGGCGAAGCGGTCCAGCCCGTCGATCAGCTTGCTGTCCGCCTCAGCCCCGCGGAACGTAGTGTCGAGCTCGTCGAGGAGCCGCTGCCGGCTGCCGAATTCTTCGACGGTCTGTCCGGCGGCGAGGGAGACGCCGCGGACGGTGAACGGCACCCCCGGCTGCGGGACGGCGTTCGTCTGGAGCGGCGCGTACCGCACGCCCAGGTAGCCGGCCTTCTGCGGGGTGGTCGGCACGGCGACGAAGTGCGGCAGCTCGCGGTCGCCGGGCCGTTCCAGGCTAACGACCGCCCCGTATCCGGGGTAGACGAGCGACGGCACCGGTCGGCTGCCGGTGTTCAGGTACTCGGTGCCGAGTTCGTGCCCGGCGAGGGTGTGGCTGACGCCGCGGACGACTGCGAAGCTGCCGGCGAGTTTGGCGAGGCGCGGCAGGTGTTCGCTGACGCGGACGCCGGGGACGGCGGTGTCGATCGGCCGGAACTCGCCGCGGACCTCGGCGGGGGCGTCGGGCTTGGGGTCGAACGTGTCGATGTGGCTAGGCCCGCCGCCGAGGAACACGAACACGGCCGCATTCGCGGTCGGGGCTTTCACCGCGCCGGCGTGTGCCGCCCGTAGGTAGCCGGCGAGCCCCAGCCCGCCGACCACCCCCGCGCGGACGAAGCCCCGCCGGGAGACGCCGCGGCAGTATCGCTGCGTGGTCATGGTAACTCCTGGCCTGGTGCGTGGGAGGGAGCCGCGGGAGCGGCTCACCGGTTCACGACGAACTCCTTCGTGTTGAGCAGCGCCCACAGCAGGTCGCGCAGCCCGGCCGGCGGCGTCCGCGCGGCGGCGAGGTGCTGCCGGGCGACGCCCAGCTCGCGCTCGTCCGGCGGTCGCGACAGCACCCGCAGGTACGCCTCGCGGGCCAGCTCGTCCGGGGTGCCCTTCCCCTTCGCCGCCTGCCGGAGCCAGCCGGCCGGGCGGTCGAGGAGGGCGTACACCTCGGGGTCGTTCCGCAGGTACACGGTCTGCAAGAGCGCCGGCTCGTTCGACCGCTCGCAGTCGCAGTTGATCGCCCGCGGCGGCTTGCCGAACAGCGTAGTCGCATAGCCGTCCTCCCCGCGCTTGCCGGCGTACCCGCTCGACCGGCCGATCGCCCGCAGCCCGGCCGGGTCGGCCGCCAGCCGCTTCCGCTCGTCGTCGGAGGCGGTGGCCATCACCACCGCGTCGTACACCACCTCCGCCGGCAGCCGCCGCAGGACCGCCCGGCTGCCGTTCCGCTCGTCGTGCCGGTTCGTGTCGTTCGGCCGCCAGCTCCGCTGGTACGTGTCGCTGGTGGCGATCGTGCGGTGGAGCCACTTCATGTCGAACCCGCTCCGCACGAACCCGTCGGCGAGGTAGTCCAGCAGCGCGGGGTTCGTCGGCGGGTTGGCGAGATTCAGGTCGTCCGGCGGGTCCACGAGCCCGGTGCCGAAGTAGGCGGCCCAGACGCGGTTGACGAACGCCCGGGCGAAGTACGGGTTGCCGGGGTCGCGCATCCAGTCCATGACCGGCCGCCGCGGGTCCGGGTAGTCGCGGCGGACGACCTCCTCCCCGCCGAGCAGTTTCGGGGTGATCACCCGACCGGCCGCCCGCTGCCCGGGCCGGGCCGGCGCGCGGGCCGCCAGGTTGTTGTGGACGAGCAGTTCCTTGAACGGCATCACCCGCCCGGCCGCGAGGAGTTCGGCGAAGCGGCGCTTGTAGTCGCCCGAGTCCTCGTCGAGCTTGCCGAGGCCGGCGGCCTCCTTCATCGCCGCCACCTCGGCCCGGTTCCCGGCCCCGTAGCGGACCCCGCCGAAGAACGCGGTGAACTGGTCGAAGTCCTGCTTCGTCCACTGGTCGTACGGGTGCTTGTGGCACTGGGCGCACTGGAGGCTCACCCCCAGGAAGGCGTGCGCCACCGCCAGCGCCCGCTCGTCCGGGTTCCCCAGCGCCCGCCGCGTCCAGAAGTACGGCATCGTCGGCCGGGCGGCGAAGTCGGCCGGGTCGGCCCGGCGGAAGTACCCGCTCATCTCGGCGCAGTAGTCGGCGAACGACTGGTCCGGCCCGCGGCCGACGGCCAGCACGATCCCCTCGACGAGCCGGTCGTAGGGGACGTTGTCGGCGACCCGGCGGTACACCCAGTCGTACCACAGGCCGGCGGTCGCCCGGTTCAGCCCCTGCTCGCCGCCGAGCGGGCCGTTGCGCTCGGAGTTGCCGGTGAAGTCGCCGAGCCGGGTCGCCCACCACGCCGCGTAGGCCGGCCGGGTCAGCAGTTCGTCCACCTTCTTCGCGCGCCGGTACGGCGCCGGGTCGGCGAGGAACGCCCGCACCTCGTCCGGGGCCGGGAGGGTGCCGGCAAGGTCGAGGCTCAGCCGGCGGAGGAACTCGGCGTCGGTACACAGCTCCGATGGAACGAGCCCGAGCTTGCGCAGTCGGGTGACGACGAGTTCGTCGAGCTTCGTGCGCGTCGCCACGGCGGGGTAGTGGGGGCCGACGCGGTCGGAGACGGGGAAGAGAACGGTGACTGGGGCGATCCCGTTGTCGTAGAAGACCACCACGGCTGTGTCGCCCTTGCCGGCGGCGGTGACGAGGCCGTCCGCGGCCACGGCGGCGACCGACTCGTCGTTCGACCGGAACCGGCACAGCGGGGTCACGTCCTCGCGGGAGCCGTCGGCCCACCGGGCGACGACGCGGAGGCGGGCGGTGTCGCCCGGCCTGGCGAAGACGATCTCGCGCGGCTCCACGTCGAGCCCGGCGAACGCGGCGTCCGCGTCGCGCACCCCGCCGGCCCCGGCCTTCGCCCAGCGGAGGAGCAGGTTGTGTTCCCACCCGCCGGCCGGCATCCGCTTCCCCCCCTTGTGGGCCGCGGCCAGCGTGGGCTTCCGCAGGACCAGACTCCCGGCCGGGTCGGTCCGGTCGAGCCGGTCGGTCACCGCCTTGTGGTCGGCGGCGAAGTCGTAGCCGAACAGCGACAGCCGGAACCCGCCCTGGCCCTGGAACGACCCGTGGCATGCCCGGCCGTTGCACCCGAGACGCCCCAGGAGGGGAAGGACGTGCCGCTGGAAGCCCGGCACCTCATCGCCCGCCGCGGCGGCGAACCGCTCGCTCGCCGGCGCGGTGACGTCGGCGGCGGCGCACGCCGTCGGGAGCGCGAGTGCGACGGCCGCGGCGAGAATCGGGTGTGCTCGGGCACGCATGGTCTGACCCGGAACGGGCGGCGCGGGAATCGGCGGCCCCCACAATGAAACCCGATCGCGGTCGGCAGGTTCCGCCGGGGGCGCCTACTCAGGGGCCGGGGCGAGCCACCGAATGGCGGCCGAGCCCCGCCGTCGTGGCCCCGGGCGGGGGCGTGAGCCGCCCGTAAGATGACCGTCCGAAGCGGCCCCCGCGTACCCCGGAGAATGACCCGTGAAACTGCGCCCGCTCGGCCGCTCCGGGATCGAGGTCGGCCCCCTCGCCCTCGGCGGGAACGTGTTCGGCTGGACCATTGACGAGGCTGCCTCGTTCCGGGTGCTCGACGCCTTCGTCGCGTCCGGCCTCAACCTGATCGACACCGCCGACGTGTACTCCGCCTGGGCGCCGGGGAACACGGGCGGCGAGTCGGAGGCGATCATCGGGAACTGGCTCCGGCGGTCCGGCGCCCGGGGCCGGGTGGTCGTCGCCACCAAGGTCGGGATGGAGGCGGCGCCGGGCGAGACGGGGCTTTCCCGCGCCCACATCCTGAAGTCCGTCGAGCGGTCGCTCAACCGCCTGCAGACGAACACGATCGACCTCTATCAGGCCCACAAGGACGACCCCGACACCCCGCTGGAGGAGACGCTCGGGGCGTTCGGCGAGCTGGTGGCCGCGGGGAAGGTGCGGGCGATCGGGGCGTCGAACTACTCGGCCGCGCGGCTGGCCGCGGCGCTGGCGGTGAGCCGGCGGCTCAACCTGCCGCGCTACGAGACGCTCCAGCCGGACTACAACCTGGTGGACCGCGCTGGGTACGAGACCGAACTCGAACCGCTGTGCGCGCGCGAGGGGCTCGGCGTCATCCCGTACTACTCACTCGCCGCCGGGTTCCTGACCGGGAAATACCGCACCGAGGCCGACCTGTCGAAGAGTGCTCGCGGGGCCAAGGTGGGGAAGAGCTACCTGAACCAGCGCGGGCTGCTGGTGTTGGCCGCGGTCGATGCTATTGCGGCGGATCTCCAGGTCAGTCAGGCCCAAGTAGCGCTCGCGTGGCTCATCGCCCGGCCGGGCGTGACCGCCCCCATCGCCAGTGCGACGACGCCCGCCCAGCTCGACGAGCTGGTGGCCGCGACGCGGTTGACGCTGGGCGTGGACGCGGTCGCCCGGCTCGACGCGGCGAGCGGCTGATGCCGTATGCAGACGGACGGGTCAGTCCCACAGGTAGCGCTCGTCCCACTCGATCTCATACCGCCGCAGCCAGGCCCGCAACTCGTCCTCGAACGACTGCTTCGCGTGGTGTTCCGGCTGCCGGCGGACGTACTCGCGCACCGTCTCCACGAGCGACTGACTCACCGAGAACGCCGAGTACCCGCCCTGCCACGCGGACACCGCCGGCAGCCCCCGCGTCTGATTCACCCACGCCGACGACGCCGACTTCACCCTCCCCACCGCGTCCGCCAGGGTGATCGTACGCCCGAGCTCGAACAGCAGGTGAACGTGGTCCGCCACCCCGCCCGCCACCAGCGACTGATACCCCAGGTCGTTGGTTACCCCGCCGAGGACGTGGAATACCTCGTCGCGCCAGCCGTCGGCCAGCACCGGCTCGCGGTGCTTCGTCGAGAATACGACGTGGACGTACACCCGCGCCAGCGACTGCGCCACGGCCCGCCCCCTTCGAGTGTCAGGGAGATGTCGGAGGTGGTGACGGACGTTCGAGCGGGTGTCAACGACCGAGTTGAAGATTCTGGCCCCGCCTCAGGCCGTTGGCCTGGGCTGGTGGAACGGCCCCTTCAGGGCCG
>DASPHQ010000970.1:0-9603 GCA_035629595.1 Urbifossiella sp.
GGAGTCGAGCGGGAAGACCGTGCTGTTCAGCGCGATGTACCTCCGCCCCGCGACCGGGGTGGTAAGCGTCGCGTTCTGCGAGGAGTCCGCCGGCCACCTTCACGGGCCGGCGATGGAGGTCGCGGCCGGGGGCCGCCCGCAGGCGAACGCCCGCGGCCTGCCGACGCGGATCGCGTTCACGATCACGACCCCGGACGGCCAGTACGCGATCGAGTCGGCCGACCTGTCGGGGGCGCTGCTGAAAACCACCGCGGGGAAGCGCGCCGTCGACCAGCTCGCCGTTGACGCCTGGGCCATGCTGAGCCGGGCCGCCGACGGTATCATCTTCCTGCTCGATATCACCGCGATCACGACCGCCGCCGTGGCCGCGCGCATCCAGGAACTCAACCTGCTGCTCGCGGCGCTGGAGGAGGAACACGGCGGCGCCGGCACCGCCCCGCCCGTCGCCGTCTGCTTCTCCCAGATGGACAAACTCTGGGGTCGAGTCCCGGACCCCGCGACGGCCGACGCGAAGCTGACGGAGCACCTCGAGACGCAGCCCGAACTGAAGCTGGTGGTGAACGCCGCGCGCAGCCGCGCGAGCCGGGTGCGACTGTTCGCCGTGTCCTCGTTCGGCCACTCGTTAGACGGCGTCAGCCCGCCGCCGACCGGCCCCGAGCCGGTCAACCACCTCCCCCCGTGGGCGTGGCTCGCGGCCCAGTCGGACCAGATCCGCTTCGACACCGCGTCCGCCGCCGCGGCGGCGCTGACGGACCGCGTCTACCCGCGGTGGGCCGCCGCGGCCCGGCTGGTGGAGCGGGCGCAGGCCGAGGGCGTTCCGCCGGGGAACGTCGTTGCCGGTCGCTTCCGCACGCTGGCACGCGGGTTCCGCCGGTCGGCCCGGCGGCGGTTCGGGCGCCAGCTGGCGGCGTCGGCCGTGGTACTCGCCGTCGCCCTCACGACCGGCCTGGCGGTCGCCGACGTCAACCGCCACCGCGAGGTGGCCCGGCTGATGGCCGACCCGACGACGCCGCTGGCGGTCAAGCGTGACGTCGTCGGGGCGTTCGTCCCCGGCCCGGTCGGCCGGGTCGTCGGTACGCAGGCCGAAGTCGACAAGCAGTTGAAGGGGATTGAGGACCAAGCCGCCGAGGACGACAAGCGGACACTGTTCAGCTGGCTCGACGCCCGCCCCGGCGACGAGCGGGCCAGCGAGCGACTGACCCGGACCGGCGAGTTCAAGCAGAAGCACCCGGCGGCGGCGGCTTCGGTCGCCGACCGCGAGGCGGAGGACCAGAAGGCGCTGGCCCGGCACGAGGGCCGCGTCCGCGACGCCGAGTGCGACGAGCCGTTCGCCTTTGCCGCCGCCCACCCCGACCCGGAGTCCGCCGAGGTGTGCGAGCAGAGGGCCCGCCGCGTTATTGCCAAGTACCCGGGGTCGCCGCGGCACGAGGAACTCGACCGACTCGCGGCCGAGAAGCACGTCCAGGCCGTCGCCCACCGCGCCGACCGGAAGTTCCGGGACGACTCCCACACGACCGGCGTCGCCGTGCAGGTCGCCCGGCGGAGCGGCACGTCGGCCGGCAGCGACGAGGCGGCGGCGGCGATTCAGAAGCTCATCGCCGTGCACGAGGCGCGCGACCTGGTGGCGTTCCGCGACCTGCTCGGCGCCGTGGAGGCGGAGGGACACGAGCGCTACCGCCGCGAGACCGACACGAAGCTCGTCCGCCTCGACGGCCCGCGCGTGGAGGCGAAGCGGGAGCGCGTCGCGGCGCTGGCGACCGCCCACGGCGCCCGCCCGGGGGCGTTCCCGGACACCGACTACCAGACGCTGAGGACGCAACTGCGGCGCGAGGTGGCCGACGTGCTTGCGAAGGACGTGGCGGACGCCGCGAAGCACGTCGAGAAGTACGCCCGCACCGCGGAGCGCGCCGCCGCTGCCCTCAAGGACCGTGACGTGGCGCTTTTCCCGAACGTCGCGCAGCGCATCGAGGCCGACCTGGCCGTCGCCGGCCGGGAATTCGACAGGCATTTGTGGAAGTCGGTCCGCGACGCCCACGGCCCGACCGGCGATCACCTCCTGACGGTCGAGCCGCTGGTGGACACGTACCTCAGCGCGGACCGGCCGGTCAAGGCGATGGCCGAGCCGGCGGAGAGGTTGCAGAAGTGGATCCGCGACGCCCGCGCCGGGATGCAGGTGAAGGTCGTGGCGAAGACGGTGTTCGTGCCGTCGGACTCGCCGATCAGCCCGTTCTTCGGCTGGCCACAGCCGTACACGGTCCTGTCGCTCGGCGGCCAGACCGGCGGCGGCCCGGCCGACCGGGTGTCCATCAACAACAACGAACTGACCACGATCGACAAGGTGGTGGGCACGTTCCGCGTCACGCTCGCGGCCGACCAGACGTTGACGCTGCAGCTGGGCACGTATCGCAACGTCCGGACCAACACGCTGACCGAGGCGATGACCGTGCGCGACGGGCGGTGGATCGGGGCGCGGCTGAACGAAGAGTTCACATTCGCCAATAACGAGCGGGTGCGGTTGGCGTGCGAGGCGGTGCTGCCGCCGCCGGCCCCGGAGTACCCGCGGGAGACGAAGTGATGACGACCGCCCTCCCCGTCGCCGTCCACCTGTGGCTCGCGGACGGCGAGAACTGGGCCTGGCACCGGGCGTTTGGGACCGACGTGGCGGCGACCCACGCCCTGGCCGTCGCCCTCGACGGGCAGTTGCGGCGACCGCGGCCGGCGGCGGCCGAACCGTTCACCGCGCCCTTCGCCGGCCGCGGTACGCTGGTCGGCGTGCGCGCGCCCGACCCCGTGTCGGCGAACCCGGCGGCGTTCCGCGGCGGCCCACCGACGATCCTGCGCGTCGCGCTGGTGCCAGCTGGGTTCCGCTCGGTCGGCGACCTGGGCCCGGCCCTCGCCGCCATGAGACCGGACGCCACCGGGCCGGGCGAGTGGTCGATCCCCGCCGAGTTGGAGCCGGTCGAGGTGCCGCCAACGCCAGCCGCGCCGAACCCACGGCGGCGGTGGTGGCCGGCCGGTGTCGCGGCGGTCGTGGCGGTCGTCGTGGGGTTACCCCTGGAGGAGCAGCCCGCGCCCGCTGTCGCTCCGGCAACCCCGGCTGCTCCGGCACCGGTGGCGGTGCGGGTCGAACCGCCGCCGGTCGTGGTGATCCTGCCGCCGACCGCGCCGCCCCCCGACCTGAGCGACGCCGACCGCGAGGCGCTGGCCGACGCCGTCGTCGCATGGGGCTACGCCCGGCCCGCGGACGGGCACGAATGGGAGTCGTTCGCCCGCGCGGTGTCGGCCGACGCTTTCGCCGCCTGCCGGACCGCGGACAGCCGTCACCCGTTCGCCGTGTTCGTCGACCGGTGGGCGAGGAACGGGCTGCCGGCCGGGCCGACGCCGGCGGCCGCCCTGCGCGGGTGGCTGGACGCGCCGAGCGAGACGACCGTGCCGGATTTGGTGGCGCAGGCGCGGGACGCCTTGCGGCGGTGGCCCGACCCGGCCGACTGCCACGGCGGCGACCCCGTCGAGATCGAGACGGTGACCCGCGCCGAGCGGTTCCTGAAGGCGCCGCCGGGGGTCGTATCGGCCGCCCGGCCGCTGCACGACTGGCTGCGCGGACCGTCGTCGACCGAGCCGTTCGACCCGCGTCGGAGCTACTCGACGCTGGCCCGGTTCGTCCGCGCGGCGGACGCGCGCGTGGGCGGCCGGGCCGGCCTGCCGGCGTGCCCGCCGACGGAAGGTGAGTTGTGCGCGGCGTTGAATCGGTTCTCGGGCGTGAGCGCCGCGAACCCGGCGGCGGCGGTCGCGGCGGCGGTCGCGGTGATAGACCGACCACCCCCGCGGTCGCGGAACTCGTTGTTCAACCTGCGGGGGGGACGCTGACGCGGACAATTCTGGAGGAATTCTTGGGGAAATCCACGCGGCTCGAACTGTACTAGAGGAGGAAATGCAACCGGGCGTGTGTCGCGGCCCCGGGCGGTGACCGTTCCTCGAATCGCGGGTGCTGCCCGCGGCGGAGAGGGGGTTGATCGTGGACGAGGCTCAGCTGCTCGACATCCTCCGGGGTCGTGAACTCGGTGACCAGCCACGCGCGTTCGCGGTCCTGTGGGCACTCTGGCAGGAGAGGTTGGAACGCTGGGCGAGGCTGTACTTTCCGACTACCAGGCTCGCTCACGAGGACGTGTCCCTGAACGTCGCGGCCCGCGTGTTGCGGCGGCTCAGTAACAACCCGCAGCAGACGCTGTTCGGTCGTGACTACGGTGATGGGCAGTGCTTCGTGTACCTGCGGAAGATCTACGGATGGTGTTGGCAGGAATACAGGGAGGAACTCAGTAAGCGACGGGAGGTGGCGCTTCCCCCCGAGGAGGAACTTCCCCCCGCCCGCCCCGTGGAACCGACGATCCCAGAACTCGCGGAGCGGGCGAGGGCGTTGCTCGAAGAGTATCGGAGCCACCACGGCTACTGGTATGTTGTTCGCTCCTACCTTGGCGGCGAAACGATAGCGGTGATCGCGGCGAGTCGCAACGAACCCGTCAAGCAGGCCTTTAGATGGCGGGCGGACCTCCTGAACAAACTCCAGCACCGGTTGTCCGGCTCGAACTGAACGCTCCCGCGACCGGAACGCCGGTCGCTCTCCATACCGCGGACCGACCCATGACCCCCGACATTGCCAAGATGACCGACGACGAGTTCGGCGACCTACTGAGCTTCCTCCACACCTGCGTTTCGCCGCTGGTGGACGACGTGCTCGCCACCCCAGCCGCGGCCGCAGCCGCGCCGCCCGAGGCGCCCCGGGTCGTGCTCAAGGCCGACTGCGGACCCGACCAGGCGTGGCGTCCCGTCCTGACCCTTCCGGGCGTCGAGTACTGCTGCCTACCCGGGCGGGAGAGCCTCATCGTCTCGTTCACGACCGCCGACCCCGCCCTGGAGGGCGCTCTGCTCCGTTTCACCACGTCAGGGGCCGGCGGCCGCCGGGTCCGCGGGTTCGTCGTCCTAACCCATAATGGCGGCCGCTACTATGCCGGCGCCGCCGACATCCCCACATCCGAATTGGGTGACGGGGTCGTCGGCCCGGTGGTCGCCGGCCGCATCGAGCGCGCCGACCTCCGCCCGGCCGACGCCGCCGTCCTGCGGAACGCCCTCAGGTACGTGACAGGCCGCGCGGATCAGACGGCGGCGCTGACCGAACTGGCCGACCGCCTCGCCGGGTCAGGTCCGGCGGTCGGTTAACACCGCCCGCAGACTGAAGCCGTCGGCCGGGTACAGCCGGTATCCGGCCCGGTCCCACGCCGCGATCACGGCGACGACCGCCTCGCGCAGAGTCGGGTTCTTCTCGAACTCGCACGCCCGATAGCACCTGGCCACTAGCGCGCAGTGTTCCCAGTTGGGGAGAGCCTGATTCTTCAGCAGTTGCCTCAAACGCCCCACGTCGGGGGTGAGCTGATCAGACCTCCGGCTCTCGGCCTGCCGTTTCAACTCATCAACCATGGCGCTGTCGGGCGGAACTCGCACATGTGAGGGCGGGTCGGACGCAGGCTTGTTGTCGGTGGTGTCCCGCCGGGAGTCGATCCGCTTGACTGCCTTCCGTGCGTATTCGGCTCTCGGATCCGAGCCGGACATCAGTGGATTCAATTTGTTTCGCAGTTCCGCTTCGGCCTCCGACTGGGCGGCGCACGCCTCGGGGATCCAACGAACTGCGACTTGATACACGTTGTCGTTCGGGTGGGCCAGCAGGGTGAGGATGTCGTCGGTGTTGTGGGGCCACGTTCCGACCAGCACCCTGGCCGCCGCCTCCGCCTCCCGCTCACAGCCGTCTTTCACGACCTCCCGCACCGCTTTTGCCACGTCAGGGTGCGCCGCGGCCAGTCGCCCGAGGGCGTCGAACAAGTGTCCCGCTACTGCGTCGGTGCTCCGACCGGTGTGAGCCGCGCACTCCCCGAGCAACTCGCGGGCGACCCACCACACGCTATCGTCCAACTCCGCCGGGCGACCGGCGCGGAACGCCAAGCCCAGAGCGGCCGCGGCCAACCGATGGCGGAGGAGGTCGTCGGTGGGCCGGTGGGTTAGCAGGCGGAAAAGTGGGGCGGGGTGCTTCACCTGTGCGGCGAGGAAGGCCACCGCAGGCCCGCCGCTGTGCGTTCTGCTCAACAGGTCGGCGACTTTCTCGGCCGGGACATCTTCCCCGTGGTACTCGACCGTCGTGCCCCACGAGCCCAGGTTGATTGCTTGGGCGAGCCGCCGCCCGGCCAGGTACTCGGCAAAAGTCGGCTCGGCGAACAGCAGCCCGCCGGCCGTCGACTTTAACAGTCTCGCCCGGAGCAGCCGATCCAGGACGTCCGCTTTCGTATCGGCCTCGGGCGGCAACCGATCTGCCCGCTTGATCGCGTCCAATACCACATTCTCGCCCGCAGTCAACTTCGTCCCGTGGGTGACGATGGCCCATCCGATCTCGTCCAACAGCGAGTCCCAGCGATCACCGAGCAGGCGGAACGACTGGATCAGCTTCTCGTACACGTCGGTCGTCGCGGCGTGGGCCGTCAGGCCGCCCTCGCCAAGCAACAGGTTCGCCCGGACGACGAGATCGGGCGACCACCACAACCGAACGGTCGCCGGTATCCTGCGGAGGGTGACCCAGACCTCTCTGTTCGAGGCGCAGATGTCGTCCTGCTCCCGGGCGGTAAGCGGGCCGAGCCAATAAACCGTGTCGACGCCGTACCGGCACTCCGGGTCGAGCGGCCTGTCCTCCGGCGCCCGACTGGCCAGCATCACCTGGCCGTGTGTGACATCAGCGAGCAGGGCGTTCACCACGGCGAGGCGCCGGCCGTGCGGCGTTTCGTCCAGGCCGTCGACGAACACAACCACGTTGTTGTGGTCGCACCGCTCGACGAAGAACTCGGCGATGGCCGGCTCGAGTCGGCTGAACGCGGCGCGGAGGAACGCGGCCCGGTAGCACTCGTCCGGTCGCTCGTCCCTCGCCAGTTCCGGTTCCCACTCCGGAGCCAAAATGAGCGCCGGGTAGTGGTGAGCACTCTCGTCCAGCGGCTCGTAATTGTCCAGCGCGCCCGCCGCGTCGCTCGCCAGTCCCCCGGCGTACCCGCGGAGAAGGGTCGTCACGCCGCGCCCGATCTCGCCCCGGAGGAGCACCCGCATTCCCAGCTTCTCGAGCCGCGGATCGGACACTCGCGTCCGCCCGTGCCCCTGCGAGTCCGACCGGTTGCCGGCTAGGGCGTTGGTCGCCGGCGCCTCTCGCCAGATCTCCCGGGGGACGGGTTTCGACTCGGCCAGCCCCGCGAGGTACTCCTTGAACTCATTCAGGAAGTCACCCGTCATCCGCCCGTAGGCTTCGGCGACGGTCGTGATCGACACGAATGCGACCCCCTCGACACTGGGTCGGTCCTCGGCCCGGTACAGGACGGTCCCACGACGGTGGCCAAGGCAAGCCATCCACGCGCGGGCCTTCTGTTCGACGCCGTCAACGACCTCGACCGTGCCGTCCGGGTCCAGGCTGAGTTCGCCGCTCACCGCGCAGTCTGGGAGAAGCGGCACGCCCTGGAACAGGGCGATCATGGCGACGGCAGCCGCGACACCCAGGGATTTGCCCTCGATCTCGGGGTTCTTGTACACCGGATCGAGCTCGACCCACCAGGTGACGCCGTGGGGGCGAAACTGTTTGCCCCCATACTTCTTCTGCTCACCCTGGCCGCAGACCCACCCCCACGCGTCCGTAATCACGGTGCGGGCTTTCTCCGCGAGGTGGCAGGACGGGCCGTCTGGGGCCCGGAAAAGGTGGGGTTCGCCGGCGAGCGGCGGCACGCGGGCGAGGTGCAGCCACGCCACGGCGCCCGCGTCAAACTCCGCGAGCGTCGTCAGGATCGGAACCCTCCGGTGCGCCCACCTGTCGTGTTTGGCGTACACCACACCCTCGGCAAGTCTGCCGGCGAGTCGCTCCTGGAACATCTTGGTCGCGTACCACGCCTCGACCCCGCCGGGGTCCGAAAGTGGTTCGACCCCGCCCCGAGAGACACGGCGCGCCGCCTGGATCAGGACGACGAACTCGTGGTGGACAGCGCAATTCAGCGTCTCGAAGCAATCGCTCAAGTCGCAATCGCTCAATTCCCGGTGTCGCAGCACCTCGACCGCGAGGGTCACGAGCTTTTCGGCCCCCTGATCGGGATGAGGGAGCCACGGAATGGTGCCGTGGCCGCGAGACGTCGTGTTCTTGTCGCTCTTCAGGAGGAACGCGATTTTTTCTTGCGTCGTCATGTCCGGCGCGCGGCCCGGGGCGATCGTGTCTCGGAGTCGTGCGGATGTTCAACGCCGCCACGCGGGGGGCGTCAAGCCCCACCCGGACGGCCCGCCCGGGTCGGAAAAAAGTTGGGAATCGGGCAGGCGACCCTCCGTACTTATACTGTGCGGGCGGCGCACGGTGCGGCGCCGCGACGCACACGCCACACCCGAGGCAGGCCCATGACCGGTCCGCAGCAGGCCACCACCCTCGCCGACCTGAACGATCGCCTCGCCCGCGGCGAGGTGCTCTCCCTCGACCAGCTCTACGCCCTCGCCGACCAGCTCGAAGCCGGCGGCATCGACGACCTGCCGCCGCTGCCGAAGACCGCGGTCGTGGACCAGAACATCTGCAACTCCAACTGCTGACCCCATTCCCCGAGCGGAGCCGACCCGATGTCCCCGTCGCCGGCGGCGGTCAAGGCCCGGGCCGAGCTGTTCGGCTGGTCCGTGGCCGGGCGGAACTACGTCGTCCAGACCGACCTCTACTACACCAAACTCCGCAAGGCTTGGGCGGTCAGCGCTCCGGTCGCCGACCTCGTCCGCCGTGCCGCTGCCGACCCCGCTTCCCCCCTGTGGGAAGCCGTCGGCCGGCTGTTCGAGGCCCGCTGGCTGCCGTCCCGCCCCGACTACGCGGGCGCCAACCTCGAGTTCGCGGACGACCACGACCCCGCCGCCCGCCGGCTCGAACACCAAGCCGTCGCCGCCCTCCAGCCGTACCTCGTGTTCGCCGAGGTCCGCGACGCCTGCAACCTCGCCTGCCCGTTCTGCTACGTCGCGACCCGGCTCAACGACCACTCCCGCGGCGAACACCTCCGCGCCGCCATCGATCGGGCGGCCGAGGCGGGCGCGCACAAAATCGTGATCACCGGCGGCGAGCCGACCCTCGGGCCGGACCTCGTCGATCACCTCCTCCACGCCGCCGGCCGCGGGCTGGCCGTCGTCGTGCGGTCGAATCTTTTCAAGCTCCCGGGCGACATCGGCCGACTCGCCGGGCACGGCCGGATCGTGTTCATCACCAGCTGGCACCACGCCGACGAGGCCGCGTTCGACCGGATGGTCGGCCGCGGCGGGGCGAAGCGGCGGATCGTCGAGGGCGTGCGCGAACTGCGGCGGCTCGGGGTGCGGGTGGCGGCCCACGTCGTCGCCCGGCGGGACAACTTCGACGCCCTTCCCCGGATGGTCGACGAGTTCGCCGGCCTCGGCATCCCGTACGTTCTGACCGACCACGTCATGACGTTCGCCGGCGAGCACGGCTCGGCCGCCGCCGCCCCACTGGCCGAGAAGCTGAGCCCCGACCAGACCCGCGACCTGCTCGGCCGCGGGCTGGTCGTG
>DASPHQ010000971.1:0-17842 GCA_035629595.1 Urbifossiella sp.
AGGTGGTCACGTCGTAGGCGTAGAACTGCTTCGACCACAGCAGCCCCGCGAACGCCTGGCGCTGAACGAGCCGCGCGTCCGGGTCGTCGAGCCCCTCCTGCAACTCGGCGTAGTAGGCGTCCGCCTCCGCCTTCCGCGCGGCGAACACGGCGTCGAAGTCGGCGAACGGGTCGGCGATGGCCTGGCCCGGCATGTCCGGGGCGAGCAGCAGTCGGGCGCGCACGGTGACCGACTTCCCGGCCGGCACGTTGAAGCGGTACCAGCCGCCGACCTTCGTCCCCTCGCCCATCGGGTTCACGGCCTTCACGTCGTGGTGGACGATCCGCTCGTGGAAGGCGTCCTTGAAGTGGCCGGTGTCGGCGGACCCGAACAGCAGCGGGCCGTTCGTCTCGTTCTCGGTGAACAGCAGGTCGGGCTCGCCGTCGAAGTGGATGCGGAAGTCGAGCCAGCTGGGGTGGTCGAGGTGCGCCGCCGCGGGGCCGCACCGGCTGGCGCGCGGCTTCGGGGCGCCGTCGGTCCAGCTCCAGGTGTTGCGGTACCACGCCTGCGGGACGAGGTGCAGCTCGGCGGCGTCCGGCCCGCGGTTGTGCGCCGTCACCGTCATCAGCACGTCCATCGGCTCCGCCTTCGCGTACTCGACCTCCACGTCGAAGTAGCGGTCGTCGTCGAAGATGCCGGTGTCGACGAGTTCGTACTCGGGCTGCTCCCGGGTGCGGCGGCGCGACTCGGACAGCAGCAGGCTGTACGGGAACTCGCGCTGCGGGTAGCGGTACAGGAACCGCATGTACGAGTGGGTGGGGGTGCTGTCGAGGTAGTGGTACTGCTCCTTCACGTCCTCGCCGTGGTTCCCCTGCTCGTTGGTCAGGCCGAAGAGGCGCTCCTTGAGGAACGGGTCGGCGCCGTTCCACAGCGCGAGCGAGAGGCAGAGGCGCTGGCGGTCGTCGGACACGCCGGCGAGGCCGTCCTCGCCCCAGCGGTAGGCGCGGCTGCGGGCGTGGTCGTGGGGAAAATAGTCCCAGGCGTCGCCGCGGGGGGAGTAGTCCTCGCGGACGGTCCCCCACTGGCGTTCCGAGAGGTACGGCCCCCACTTCTTCCACCACGCCGTCTTCTGCTCGGCCTCGACCAGGCGGGCGCGCTCAGGGTTCATCCAGGCTCCTCGGCACGGCGGTTGCTTAGATGCTACCCACAGCACCGGACATGCCAAGTTGCGAGTTCTGCGTTTCGCCCGGTCCGAACGCGTCGAGTGCCCGTCCCGCCGAATCACCTCAACCGTGTTCAGGCATTTTTCAGGGTAAACATCGACGCGTTGCTTCGTCTTATTCTGTCGGGCCGATCCCTCTCCCGGAGATTTCTGATGTCGCGGCGGTGGGTTGTGGCGTTCGGGGGCGTTGTTGTGGTGGGCGGTTTGGGGCTGGTGGGTGTTCAATTCCGCAACGCGGCCGCCGCCCGCGAGACGTTGCGGGACCAGGAGGCGTTTACGGCCCAGCTCGACGCCGACCGGCTCACGAGCCGCGATCGGTCGGAGTACCAGCGGCAGCTGGTCGAGGAACTGATCCTCGGTCGGGTCACGCTCGCCGCCGCCGCCGACTGGCTGGCGGAGGCGAACGAGAGTCGGCCGGGCTGGGAGCGCGGGCTCGACCTCAACCTCGCTCACCTCCCCGACCGGCGGGCGCGCGCCGCCCACGTCCTGGTCACGTCTGTCGTCGCCGAGACGGCGGCCGACCCGGACCGCGCCGACGAGGCCGTCAGCCGCGTGACCGCCGAGTTCGAGGAGATGACCGACGCCGCGGACGATTGACCCGCGGCCCCACCGCGGGCACAATGGCCGGCGCCTCCCGGACGCCGTGCCATGATTCGCGCCCTCGCCGCCGTCGCGCTCCTGCTTGCCGCCGCGACCCCCGCCGACGCATGCCCCCCGGCTCGCCCGCCGAACGTCGTTCTCGTGATGGCCGACGACTTCGGCTTCGAGTGCGTCCGCGCGAACGGCGGCACGTCGTACCGCACGCCGCACCTCGACGCCCTCGCCGCCGGCGGCGTCCGCTTCACCCACGCCTTCGCCACGCCGCTCTGCACGCCGAGCCGGGTGCAGCTGATGACCGGCCGGTACAACTTCCGCAACTACGTCCGCTTCGGCCAGTTCCCGTTCGGCGAGCGCACGTTCGCGCAGGTGCTGCGGGAAGCCGGGTACGCCACGTTCATCGCCGGCAAGTGGCAGCTCGCCGGCGGGCTCGACGGCCCCGGCCGGGTCGGGTTCGACGAGTACTGCCTGTGGCAGCTGTTCGAGCAGGCCAAGGGCTCGCGGTACGCCGGCCCGAAGCTCCACGCCGCCGGTCGGCTGCTGCCGAACCTGGAGACCCGCTATGGCGAGGACGTGTTCCGCGAGCACGCCGAGGCGTTCGTGCTGAAGAATCGTGAGCGGCCGTTCCTCGTGTACTGGCCGATGGCGCTGACGCACGCTCCCTTTGAGCCGACGCCGGACAGCCGACCCGGTTCGCCGACCGGCCCGGCCACCTTCCCCGACATGGTGGCGTACCTCGACAAGACGTTCGGCGCGTTCGGCGCGTTCCTGGAGAAGCACGGGCTGCGCGAGAACACGCTGATCGTGTTCACCGGCGACAACGGCACCGGCCGGCCGATCACCTCCACCCTCGACGGCCGCCCGATCCGCGGCGATAAGGGGCACACGACGACCGCCGGCACGCACGTCCCGCTGATCGTGAACTGGCCGGCCGGCGGCGCGAAGGGGCGCGTCTGTTCCGACCTGATCGACTTCACCGACGTGTTCCCGACGCTGGCCGCGGCCGCGGGCGCGCGCCTCCCGGCTGGCCTGGACGGCCGCAGCTTCCTGCCGCAGGTCCGGGGCGAGGCGGGCACGCCGCGCGAGTCGGTGTTCGGCCACTACGAGCCGCGGCAGGGTGGGTTCGAGGGGGTGAAGGTGCGCTACGCCCACGACCGCCGCTACAAGCTGTACCACGACGGCCGCCTGTTCGACATGGAGAACGACGCACTCGAACAGACCGCGCTCGCGGCCGACGCGGCGCCCGCGGCGCGACGGGCGCTGCAGGCGGTGCTCGACCGGTACGAGCGCGAGGTGCCGTTGGCGAAGTGACCGACCGACAAATCCCGAGCCGGAGCCCCTCATGCCCACCCGCCTCCTCGCGTTCGCCACACTGCTCGCGCTCGCCGGCCCCGCCGCCGCGCAACCCCCGAAGCCGAACGTCCTCCTCGTCCTGTCCGACGACCACAGCGCCGCGCACGTCGGCTGCTACGGCAACAAGGAAATCCGCACCCCCAACCTCGATGCCCTCGCCAAGACCGGGACGCGTTTCGACCGGTACTACGTCGGCACCCCGCAGTGCGTGCCGTCGCGCGCCACCCTGATGACCGGCCGCAGCGCCATTGCGGTGCAGAACACTCGCTTCTCCGCCCCGCTCGCCGCCGAGTACGCCACCTTCCCCGAGCTGCTGAGGCGCGCCGGCTACTTCGCCGGCGTCGCCGGTCGCACCTTCCACCTGGACGGCTCCGCCACCCCGCCCGAAACGGACGATGTATTCCGCCGGTTCGACCTGCGCACGTTCCCGCGCCGGCTCGACTTCGTGAAGACGAACGGCACCCGCGACGGCATCCTCGCCCAATTCCGCGAGTTCCTCGACGCCGTGCCGAAGGACAAGCCGTTCGTGCTGCAGCTGTGCTTCTCCGACCCGCACCGGCCGTACACCCCGGGCGGCGTCCCGCAGCCGCACGACCCGGCGCGGCTCACGCTGCCGCCGTTCTACCCCGACACCCAACTCGTGCGGCAGGACTACGCCGCGTACTACGACGAGATCAGCCGGTTCGACGCCGACCTCGGTACGGTGCTGGAAGAACTGCGCCGCCGCGGGCTCGACGCGAACACGCTGGTGGCGGTGTCCGGCGACAACGGGGCGGCGCAGTTCCGCGGCAAGGGGACGCTGTACGAGTTCGGCATCCGCTGCCCGCTCGTCGTGCGCGGGCCGGGCGTCCGCGCCGGGGCGGTCGTGTCGGAGCTGGTGTCGGGCGAGGACATCGCGCCGACGTTTCTCAGCGCCGCGGGGTTGGACGTGCCGCGCGAGATGACGGGCCGCAGTGTGCTGCCGGCGCTGCGCGGCGGGCCGTTCGAGGCGCGGCGGTTTGTGTTCGCGCAGCGCGGCGCGCACGGGTCGGGGCTGCCGACGAACACGGCGCTGTTCGACCTCGGCCGCTGCGCGGTCGGGCCGCGGCACAAGCTGATCTACAACGCCCTGTGGCAGCTGCCGTACTGGCCGGTGGACTTCGCCGGCGACGCGATGTGGAAGGAGTTGGAGCAGCGGAACCGCGACGGGCAGCTGCCGGAGCTGGTGCGGCGGTTGTACTTCAGCCCGACGCGGCCGATGTTCGAGGTGTACGACTTGCAGGCCGACCCGCACGAGCTGACGAACCTGGCCGGCCGCCCCGAAGCGGCGGCGGCGGAGCGCGAGCTGAAGGCGGCGCTGCAGGAGTGGATGATTCTTCAGCGCGACTTCGTGCCGCTGCCGGTGCCGCCGGGGCCGGCGAAGAAGAAGGCGAAGGACTGACCTGTTTCGCCGCTTGCGGCGGTGCATGCGATGCACCGCCGCAAGCGGCGGGAGGCTACCCCCGCCCCGCCCGGTAGCGGCGGATCAGCGCATTCGTGGACGAGTCGTGCTTCAACTCGCCGCCGCTCAGCTCGGGCACGATCCGCTGGGCTAGCACCTTCCCCAGCTCGACGCCCCACTGGTCGAACGAGCCGACGTCCCACACCACGCCCTGCGTGAACACGCTGTGCTCGTACAGCGCCACCAGCGAACCCAGCGCGAACGGCGTCAGCTTCTCCAGGAACAGCACGTTCGACGGACGGTTGCCCGGGAACGTCTTGTGCGGCACCAGCGCCTCCGCCACCCCCTCCGCCCGCACCTCGTCGGCCGTCTTGCCGAACGCCAGCGCCTCCGCCTGCGCCAGCACGTTCGCCGTCAGCAGGTCGTGGTGGATGCCGTGCGGGTTCAGCGACTTGCCGAACATCAGGAAGTCGCACGGGATCAGGTTCGTCCCCTGGTGGATCAGCTGGTAGAAGCTGTGCTGCCCGTTCGTCCCCGGCTCGCCCCAGTACACCGGGCCGGTGGCGTAGTCCACCTCCGCGCCGGCGAGCGTGACGCGCTTCCCGTTGCTCTCCATCGTCAGCTGCTGGAGGTACGCCGGGAACCGCTTCAGGTACTGGTCGTACGGCAGCACCGCCACCGACTGCGCGCCGAAGAAGTCCACGTACCACACCGTCAGCAGGCCGAGCAGCACCGGCAGGTTCTTCTCGAACGGCGCCGTGCGGAAGTGCTCGTCCATCGCCCGGAAGCCGGCGAGCATGTCGCGGAACCCGGCCGGGCCGGCCGCGAGCATCGTGCTCAGGCCGATCGCCGAGTCCATCGAGTACCGGCCGCCCACCCAGTCCCAGAAGCCGAACATGTTCGCCGTGTTGATGCCGAACTTCGACACCTCCGCGGCGTTCGTGCTCACCGCGACGAAGTGCTTCGCCACCGCCTTGTCATCCTTCAACGCCGCCAGCAGCCAGTCGCGGGCGCTGGTGGCGTTGGTCATCGTCTCCTGCGTCGTGAACGTCTTCGACGACACGATGAACAGCGTCTCGGCGGGGTCGAGGTCGCGGACGGCCTCGGTGAAGTCGGTGCCGTCCACGTTCGACACGAACCGGAAGGTGCGGGTGCGGTCCGTGTAGCTCCGCAGCGCCTCGTACGCCATCACCGGCCCGAGGTCGCTGCCGCCGATGCCGATGTTCACGACGTTGCGGATGACCTTCCCGGTGTGCCCCTTCCAGTCGCCGCCCCGCACCCGGTCGGCGAACGCGGCCATGCGGTCGAGCGTGTCGTGGACGTCCGGCACGACGTTCTTGCCGTCGAAGTTGACGGTACTGCCGCGCGGCGCCCGCAGCGCCGTGTGGAGGACGGCGCGGTTCTCGGTGACGTTGATCTTCTCGCCGCCGAACATCGCCTCGATGCGGCCGCGGAGCTCGCACTCGTCGGCGAGCTTCAGGAGGAGCTTCAGCGTGTCGTCGGTGACGCGGTTCTTGGAGTAGTCGAGGAACACGCCGGCGGCCTCGGCGGTGAGGCGTTCGCCGCGTGTCGGGTCGGCGGCGAACAGCTCGCGGAGGTGGGTGTTCTTGAACGCGGCGTGGTGGGACTGAAGGGCGGCCCACGCCGGCAGTCGGGTCAGGCGGGCGGTCATGGCGGCTCCGGGGTCGGTGAGGTCGCGTCCCGGGCGTTATAGCCCGCGGCCGCGGCACGGACGCCCTTCCTCACCCGGCCCCACCGTTAGCGCCGCCGCTTGTCATCGCCGGTGAGCTGCCCGGCGCCGAATTGTACGGCCTGCTGGGCGCCTTCCTGGCCGACGCGGCCGGCGGCTCCACCCGCCCGTGCGGCCGGGGCCGCGGCGGCGGGCGCGACGTGGGCCGCCGCCTTGGGTGCCACCTTCGCCCCGCCGCCTGCGATCACCTTGAGGACCGCCGGCGCGGCCTTACCGCAGCCGGTCATCCCGAGCGCGCCCAGCGAGACCGCGAGAAGCATTCTCTTCATCACCACGCCCTCTCGTTGGATTGAACCCATGCTAGACACCCACGGCGTCAACCGCCAGCGTCGGGGTTTTGGGGTGCGGTCCGGGCCAGGGCGTCCACTCGCTTGAGCAGCGTCGGAACGCGGTACGGGCCGTGCATTTTGGCCACCCACGCGGCGACGACCTCCGCAGCGGCGCCGGCCGCGGTCACGAACAGCGGCGAACGGCTTGCTCCGCGGCAGACCTCGACCGCGGCGGCGGACGCGAACCGCGTCTTGGCGACGCCGACCACCACGCCGCCGAGCGCCGCGTGAAGGTGCGCGCCGAGACCGGGCACGTCGCCGGCGAGCCAGACGTAGCCGTCTACGACGACGACATCGGGTCGGGGTCCGAGCGCGAGTACGCCGAGCAGGCAGGGGAGTTCGCGCCGGTAGAACGACCCCGGCTCGTAGTCCGCGACCGTCGCGAAGGACTGCACGGCTTCGCGCTCGCTTGCCTCCGCCGCCCACCCGCGGAAACCACAGCGCCGCCGCGACCGCCCCGCGGGTGCGGTAGTCCACGTCCACGCACGCGATCAGCGGGTCGCCGTCCGTCGCAATCCCTCCCGCCGCTGGACAACGCAGATCGTGTCGGGGTTCGCCGCCCGCCGGCCGTCACCCGGAGGCACAGTCAGCGTGGGGCTTTGTACCGCCGGCCGAAGTCGTGCAGGATTTTCCGACGCCGTGGGGGCAACTTCTGGTGGAGCAGGTAGGTCCTCCCGGTCGCGTCGAGCCGCTTCAGCGCCGGCATTCCCCCGACGGCCGTCGCCAACTCGTCCCACGTCTGTTCGGGAGTCTCGAAGGGCGCGTGGAGGCAGAGGGCTTCCAGCCGGCTCAACACGGGGGATTCCAGGAGCGCCCGGAACCCGACGGCGTCGAGAGCGTTCCACTCCTCGCCGAAGTGGTAGCGGTCGAGTTCGTGGCACCCGGACGTGTACCCGCTCAGGTCGAGCGCCCGTAGCGAGGCGAGGTGGGGGGAGCGGAGGAGGTTCTGCAGCCCGGTGCCGGTGAACGGCCCGTAGAGGTGCAGGGACTCGACCGAATCCAGGACCGGCGAGGCGGCGAGGGCGGACACTGCCACGTCCGTGAACCGGTCGGCCAGGCTCAGGTCCTTGAGCTTCCGCAGGTGGGCACTCGCCGCGAGCGCCCGGGCGGCCTCGTCGTCGAACCCGTTCCACCACAGCGTCAGGTGCGTGAGGCCGGCGAGGGCCGGGTTGTCGGCCAGCGCACGCAGGGACCGCACGCCGAGTGGCGTCGGGTCCGCGCAGTCGACCATCCGGTCGTGGTCGAAGGCCTTCACCACGCGCAACGCGGTCAAGTGCGGACTCCGAATGAGGGTCGCGAAGTTGTCGTCACCCAACTGGCCCGAGTAACCGCCGTCCGCGGAAATGGGGAGCGTGCCCCAGAGCCGGAGGGCGGGGTTTTCGGCCAGGCGGACGTAGTCCACTGACGGCTGGCCCGGGATCGGGCTGGGTTCGAACCAGAACGGGATGTCGGTCATCGGGCCGAAGTCCTGGTGGGCGTCCGGCGGCCACGCGAGGTAGTGCCCGGCGTACCCCCTGTGGACGACCCAATCGTTCACGAACCCGCGGTCGAACCGCCCCTCGAAGATGTTGATCTTGCGGACCCTAAACGCCATCTGGAACGCCTTCTCGACTTCCTCCAGGCGGCTCGCCAGCGGCGGCGGGATCGGCTTCCCCTCGGCGGTCAGCGACCGGGCTTCCACGCCCAGCCGGATCATTTCGGCGCGGAGGCGTCCGGTCGGGTCGTCCTGCCGGTCGAGCCACTCGGCTAGCGCGAGTCGAGGTGCGTCGCTCTCCCAGTCGTCGAGGATCGCGGCGTAGAACGGCTCGCGCGGGTCCGAGGGGCGGGTCATTCGGAGACCTCCGATCGAAGACGCGAGGATACCCGGACCAGTGCTGGAAGAGTACGTCAGTCGCCACGGCTCAGACGCCGACGCGACTGGCGCGGCACCAACGAGCCGTACGGCACGGCTGGGATTCGCAACGACGACCGTCTATCAAAATGTTTGACACGTTTCCGCAACCCTGTGTGTGGCGCTCCAGAAGAATCATTTCAGCCCCAGCGGTGGAGGGGGCCGCCGCGGGCGAACAGCGGGTCGATCCGCCGCGCCACCGCCGGGTCGTCCTCCAGCGGCGGCGGCATGTGCGGCTTCAGCCGGGCGTCGATCACCAGCGGCCCGGTGCAGCCCCAGTGCTTCCGCCGCGTGAACGCCCCCACGCCCCACACGTCCGACGCAGGGTCGCTCCGCGTGAACACCACCCACACGAAGTTCTCCACCGAACGTGCGACGAAGTCGGGGTCGTCCGTGAGGAGGAGCAAGGGGCAAGGGGCAAGGGGCAAGGCCCGATCCGCGAGAAACGCGCACAGCCGGAGCACGTCCGGGTCGGCGTCGTCCGGGCTTGCCCCTTGCCCCTTGCCCCTCGCCACTGGCCCCCGCACCGCCACCACGCCCGGCAGCACCACCCGCGGGTCCGAGAAGCCGTCCGGCAGCGCGAAGCCGGGCGGCAGCTGCGTCGCCAGGTCGCGGCGCTTCGGGCCGGCCGCGGCCACCACCAGCTTGCTCCCGGCGTTCAGCCCCAGGCCGGCGCTGTAGTCCAGCGTGTCCATCGTGGTCCGCGTGTGGAAGTGCAGGTCCGTCTCCCAATCGACCCGCTCCAGCACGTGCCGGAAGAACCCGGCCACGTCGTGGATGTCCAGGTCGGGGGCGTCCTCCTTCGCGGCGATGAACAGGTATTTTGCCAGCGACAGCTGCCCCTGCCCGAGTACGGCGCTGGCGATCGTCAGCAGCTCCTGCGGCTTGCGGCGCTCGGCGTAGGGAACGTACCGCTCGCTGCCGATCGCCAGTAGCAGCGGGTGAACGCCGGCGGCGTCCACGGCGTGGACCGCGTGCAGGCCGGGGATGACCGTCGGGATGACGGGGCCGGTCAGGTCGTGGATGAGTTCGCCGAACGACGTGTCCTCCTGCGGCGGCCGGCCGACGACGGTGAACGGCCAGATCGCGTCGGGGCGGTGGTAGACCGCTTCGACCGTCATCACCGGGAACGGGTGGGTGAGGCTGTAGTAGCCGAGGTGGTCGCCGAACGGGCCTTCGGGCTTGGTCCGCGCCGGGTCGATGTACCCGCTGATGACGAAATCGGCTTCCGCGGGGAAGGGGAGGGGGCCGGGCTTCACCAGGCGTAGCCGCCGCCCCCCGATCGCGGCGGCGAAGGCGAGCTCGGGCAGCCGCTCCGGCAGCGGCATCACCGCCGCCAGCGCCAGCGCCGGCGGCCCGCCGACGATGATGTTCACGGGGAGCCGTTCGCCGCGCCGCACCGCCGCCGCGTGGTGGACGCCGATGCCGCGGTGAATCTGGTAGTGAAGGCCGCACTCGCGGTCCGGTTCGTAGTCGTTGCCGCCGAGCTGGACGCGGTACATGCCGAGGTTCGACCGCCGCCAGCCGGGCCGGTCCGGGTCTTCGGTGTACACCGCGGGGAGCGTCACGAACGGGCCGCCGTCCATCGGCCAGCACGTCAGCTGCGGCAGCTGCGACAGCGTGGTGCGGCGCGCGAGTACCGGCCCGCGGCGGACGAACTTCGGGCGCAGCTTCCACGCGGCGAGCGGCACGTCCCAGTAGCGCCACGGCCGGCGGGCGAAGTTCCCCGGATCGACCTTCAACTCGACGAGCTTGCGGACGGTGGCGAGGGCGTCGCGGAACAGGAAGCGCGCCCGCGCCGGGGTGCCGAACAGGTTCGACGCCATCGGGAACGGCGTGCCGCGGACGCGCTCGAACAGCAGCGCCGGCCCGCCGGCGCGGTACACCCGGCGGTGGACGGCGGCGGCGTCGAGGTGGGGGTCGATCTCGGCCGGGAGGCGGACGAGCTGCCCGGTCCGCTCCAGGTCGGCGACGCACGACCGCAGGTTCGGGTATCCCATCCGGCTCCGCTTATTCTTGGACGAAACGGCCCGCCCGCGGCCAATGGCGGTCGCGAGTGTAACCGCTACCGCGAAACGTGGTTAACCCCGTGCCCCGTGCAGGCCCGTATTCGCGCCGGGGCCAACCTATCGGGTAAGGGCGGAAGTTCCGTCAGGAAGTAGATTCATTTACGGGTAATCGAGTCCGAACGCTCTGGAAGCCGCCGGCGGGGAAGGTATCTTGGAATCGAGATACCTGTCGCCCGGGTCGCCCCCATGCTGGCTCCACCTCCGCGTCCCCTGGTCCTGCTGGTCGACGACGAGCCGATGATCCGCGAACTCGGCCGCACCGTCCTGGAGCAGGAGGGGTTCACGGTCGTCACCGCCGACGACGGCGACACTGGCGTGGCGGCGTACGCGGCGCACCGGCCGGCGCTGGTGGTGATGGACGTGACGATGCCGCGGATGTCCGGGCGGGAGGCATTCCTCCGCATCCGCGCCCTCGACCCGGCGGCCCGGGTACTCCTCTCGACCGGGTACACGACCGAGGACCTGGCGAGCCTGACCGACCTGGTTGGGATGCTGCCGAAGCCGTACCGCCCGGTCGAACTGCTGGCCGCCGTCCAAAACGCCCTCCCCGGGGCGACTCAGTAACGCCACTTCCAGCCCGGCACCCATTGTTCTATTCCGATCCGGCAAGCGGGGCGGACTGCGGGATTTCTGCGGCCCGGCGGTTGCGGCCGACCGCGCCACCGCCGACAATACACCTCCCACCGCCGTCGCCCTCCCCGCCGCGAGCCCTCTCGACATGCCCGTTCGCACCCTCCCGGCCGTCGCCTTCCTCGCGGCGGCGCTCGCCGTCCCGGCCGCGGCCCAGCCGCCCACCCCGGACCAGCAGGCGGCGCAACTCCTCACCGCCGGGCAGAAGGCGTTCAACGACGCCAACCCCGCCTTCGCCGCCGACCGGTTCCGCGAGTTCCTCACGAAGTTCGGCGGCCACAAGGACGCCCACGCCGCCCGCTACGGCCTCGGCCTGGCGCTCCTCGAAATCCAGCCGCCCGACTACCCGAAGGCCGTCGAGGCGCTGGCCCCGGCGGCGAACGAGAAGGCGTTCCCCGACCAGCCGCTCGCCCTGTACTACCTCGCCGCCGCCCAGCGCGGCCTCGGCCACAAAGAGCTGTCCGAAGGCGTCGCGCGGCCGAACGAGTTGCCGCAGCGCACCCAGGCCGCGAACGGGCGATTCACCGAGGCGCTGAAGCACTTCACGCTGTCCCGCGAGGCGTTCGAGAAGAAGCCGGACGCCGACTGGGCCGCCCGCGCCCGCTGCGACCAGGCCGAGATGGAACTGCGGCTCGGCAAGGCGAAGGAGGCCCGCGCCACCGCCGAACCCTTTGCGAAGGACGCGGCGCTGGCGCAGAACAAGAGCCGGCCGCTCGGCCTGTACTACCACGGCGTCGCCAGCTTCCTCGTCGCCGACTACCCCGCCGCCGGCAAGTCGCTGAGCCTGCTGGCGCCGTTCGAGCAGCCGTTCGGGCCGCACGCCCGCTACCTCCGCGGCCGGGTCCACGCCAACGCCGGCGAGAAGGCCGAGGCCGCCGCCGCGTTCGACGCCGTCATCAACGGCTTCGAGAAGCAGAAGAAGGACGCCCAGACGGCGCTCGGGCAGCCGGACCGCTTCAAGAACGACCCGTGGGAGAAGGCCCGCCTCGAAGCGCTGGTGAAGGGGCCGGTGCCGGAGTACGTCGCGGGGAGCGTCTTTTACGGGGCGTGCCTCGGCTACGAGGCGGGGCGCTTCGGCGAGGCGCTCGGCAAGTTCCAGGCGTTCGTGAAGGACAACCCCACGTCGGCGCTCAAGGACGACGCGCTACTGCGGGCCGGCTTCTGCCTCGTGCAGACGAAGCAGAACGACGAGGCGCTGAAGGCGCTTCAGCCGCTGGCGAACCACCCGAAGCTCGCCGACCAGGCGCTCTACTGGCTCGGCAAGGCGCACGCCGGCCGGGCCGCGACCGCCGACCCAAAGAACCCTCAGCAACAGACGCAGTTGCTGAACGAAGCGCTCGGCGCGCTGCGGCAGGCGAGCGACCGCGCCAACCAGCTCGCCGGCTCCGACCCGGCCGCGAAGGGCCGCCGCGCCGAAATCCTCCTCGAACTCGCCGACACGCACCTGACCGCGAAGCAGCCGGCCGACGCGGCCCGCACGTATGAGGCGATCCTCAACGAGAAGCTGCTGCCGGAGCGCGCCGAAGAAACGCTCGACCGGCTCGTCAGCGCCCTGCACCTGGCCGGCGACCTGCCCGGGTCCGACGCCCGCGCCGCCGCCTTCCAGCAGCAGTTCCCACAGAGTCCGCTGCTGCCGTCGGTGCAGTTCCGCGTCGCGGAGAACCAGTACGCCCGCGCGGCCAAGGCCGACAAGGAGAACAACGCCGCCGCCGCCAAGACCGGGTTCGCCGAGGCCGCCAAGAAGTACGAGGCGGTCGTCAGCAAGTTCCCCGAGTTCGAGCGGGTGCAGCGGGCGCGCTACGGGCTGGCGCTGTGCCACGTCGCCGCCGCGGACTTCGAGAAGGCCGCCGAGGTGCTCGACCGCATCCCCGGCCCCGACCGCACCGGCGACCTCGCGGCCGTGCCGTTCGTGCTGGCCGACTGCCTCATCCGCACCGCCCCCGCGAAGGCCGACGACGCCCTCCAGGACAACATGCTCCGCGAGAAGCTCGGCAAGGCCGCCGACATGCTCGACGCCTTCGTGGCCGCGAACCCGAAGGCGCCCGAGGCCGCGGACGCGCTGGTGAAATTCGGCTACTGCCAGAAGCGGCTCGGGATGCAGCTCGTCCCTGGGAACGAGCGGAACGAGGCGCTCAACAAGGCCCGCGCCGCGTTCGACCGGATGGCGAAGGATTTTCCGCAGTCGCCGGTGGCCGGGAACGCGGCGCTGGAGCGGGCGCAGGTGGTGGCGCTCCAGGGCGACAAGGGCGGCGCCGCCAACGCCCTCGCCGCGTTCGCCAACGACCCGCTGGCGAAGTCGCCGGTGGCGCCCCTGGCGTTCGTGTCGCGGGCCACGCTGCTGCGCGAGCAGAACCAGGCCGGCAACGCCGCCGGCGTCATGCAGGACGCCCGCACCCGCTTCGAGGGTCAGCTGAACGCCGACCCCGCCCGCAAGGACTGGGTTCACCTGCTGCGCTACCACCACGCGGTGGCGCTGTTCGAGAGCGGCAAGTCGGCGGAGGCGCGGAACCTGTTCGACCAGGTGACGCGCGAGGCGGTGCAGAAGCCGATCGGCGCCGAGGCGGGCTTGCGCGGCGGGCAGTGCCTCGTGGACGAGATGAAGAAGGGGCTCGCGGAGGCCGAGAAGGCGAAGGCGGCGGCGAAGGCCGACCAGCTGACAGCGGCCGACGCCAAGGTGAAGGGGGCGAAGGCGGGGCTGGTGGAGGCCGCGAAGGTGCTGGAGCGGCGGGCCGACGAGTTCAAGCCGCACCAGCCGCAGGGCGAGGTCCGCGCCCGCATGCTGTACGACGCCGCGTGGGCGTACAAGGCCGCCGGCGCCGACCCGGCTTCCGCGTACACGAAGCTCATCGCCGAGTTCCCGAACCTGGCGCTCGCGGTGGAATCGAGGCTGGAGCTGGCCGAGCTGCTGGCCGACGCCAACAAGCACGACGACGCGGCGAAGCTGTTGAAGGAGGCGCTCGACGCCGAGCCGACGGACAAGGCGCCGCCGCCGGACACGACCGACCGCATCCGCGTCCGCTACGGGGCGGCGCTGTTCGCCAAGAAGGACGTGACCGGGGCGCTGGCGCAGTTCGACGCCGTGGCCGGGAACGAGAAGTCGGCGCAGCGTGGGGTGGCGCTGTACCGCGCCGCCGAGTGTTTGATGGCGACCGGCAAGACCGACGAGGCGCGGGCGAAGCTGGTGATCTTCCGCGACAACGGGGCGTTCCACAACATCCCCGGCGTGAGCGACCGGGCCGTGCTGCGGCTCGGTCACGCGCTCGGCGAGTTGAAGCAGTGGGAGCCGAGCCGGCAGACGTTCGAGACGCTGATCGGCCGCTACGGCGACGGCAACGCCTGGGCGGTGGACGCCCGCTACGGCATGGGCTGGTCGCTGCAGAACCTGGGCCGCTACGACGACGCGGTGAACCAGTACGCGCAGGTGGCGCAGAAGACGGCCGACGACCGGGCCGGCAAGGCGCACCTGCAGATCGGGCTGTGCCGCGCCGCGCAGAAGCGCTGGGACGACGCCGGCAAGGCCTACGCGACGGTGTACTTCGGCACGTTCCCGGTGGAGTTGCAGGCGGCGGCGATGGTCGAGCACGCCCGGGTGTACGTGGAGCAGAAGAACCTGACGGAGGCGACGCGGCTGCTAGACCGGGTGCCGCGCGAGCTGCCGGCGGACAGCCCGTGGGCGACCGCCGCGCGGGAGCTGCGGCAGCGGATCGGGAAGCAGTGACAAGCCCCGAATCGTGGCTCCGAGCGCGAGCCGACGATTTGCTGGCACGGGATAGCGGGGCCAACCCGGCTGGGTATGCGTCGGCCTATGACAACCTCTTGTGGGCGGTCGCGACGGCCCCCACGGACGAGCTGGCGGCACTCGTTCGACTGCTCTACGACGACCCGTACATTCGACTCCCGGTGCCGATCCAAGTGGTTGCGTTTCGACTCTGGGGGCTGGAGTCGCCGACCGACTCTGAGCGGTCACGGGAGGCGGCGGCAGCGATCGCCATGTACTGCTCACCGGGCGAAGAGGATGGAGCCGTAGCTGGACTACGTCACATCAGTGGAACGGATCGGTAAGTGAAGAGGGGAAATTCGATCAGAAAATGAGCGGGGTCGCGTCAGCGCCCCGTGCGTGCCCAACATTTCAAGCTTTGGGTACGCACGGGGCGCTGACGCGACCCCGCTCGATGGGTTGATACGACACTGCTCGACGGACCGAACGTCACTTCGTCCCGAGCAACTCGACGCGGAACACGAGCGTGGCGTTCGGGCCGATCAGCCCGCCGGCGCCGCGGGCGCCGTAGGCCACCTCCGGTGCGAGGTGCAGCACCCGCGTGCCGCCCACCTTCATCCCCACGAGGCCGTCCCGCCAGCCCGCGATGACCTGCCCGAGGCCGAACTCGATTGGCTCACCGCGCTTCACGCTGCTGTCGAAGATGGTCGCCTTGTCGTCGGTCAGCCAGCCGGTGTAGTGGACCTTCACCCGGCCGCCGGCCTTGACCACCTCGCCGGTTCCCACGACCTCGTCGTAGTACTTCAAGCCCGTCGATCCCCCATCCTGCCACTTGTCCGCAGGTAGGTCGGGCCGCTTCAGCTTCTCTTCCATCGGTGTGCCTCCGTTGTGGGGTTCGGTCGCCGGGTGGTCACTTCGTCCCGAACAACTCGATCTCGAACACCAGCGTGCTGTTCGCCGGGATGCCCGGGCGGTCCCGCGCGCCGTAGGCAAGCTCCGGCGGGATGCGCAGCCGACGCACGCCGCCCACCTTCATCCCCGGAATCCCCTCCTGCCACCCCTTGATGAGGTTGTCCAGCGGGAACTCGGCCTTCTCGCCGCGCTTCACGCTGCTGTCGAACATGCTCGCGTCGGCGTCGGTCAGCCAGCCGGTGTAGTGGATCGTCACCGTGTCCCCGGCCTTGGCCACGTCGCCCTTGCCGACCTTCGCGTCCCACACCTCGACGCCGCTCGGGAGCTTCTTCCACTCCTTCGACTTCAGGTCCGGCCGCGACGGCAGCTTCGCCCCGTCCTGGGCGACCAGCCCGTGACCGCCGGCCAGAACGGCCGCGGCGGCGAGGGCGAAGGCGGACAGCACACGCATCGGAACTCCTCCGGGGCGAAAAACGGGCCACGCTGGTATACGGATTCACCCCGGCGGCGGGCGGTCCGGGGCTCCCCGCTCGCTGGTAGCCGCGGGCTTCAGCCCGCGCCCACCTGCGGCGGAGCACCCGGGAGCCACGCCCCTCGGACACCGCCGACGTACGCGGGCTGAAGCCCGCGGCTACCGGGCCTTCACGCCGGCGGCGGGCGGTCCGGCTTCGGCGCCGGCGCGCGCGGCACGAACCCGGTGGCGCGCCCCCCCAACCCCGGCCGGCGGCGCACCCGCTTCAGCTTCGGCACCGGCACGTCGTGCTCGTCCTCGATGTCGCCGACGATCTCCTCCAGCACGTTCTCCATCGTGATGAGCCCGCGCACCTTCCCCGACCCGTCGCGGACCACCGCCATCGGCCGGTGCGACTTCTGGAACAGCTTGAAGGCGTTGGCGATCGACTCGCTGGGGTCGAGGAACGTGGCCGGGTACATGGCGTCCTCCAGGACCACCAGCCCGGACGTACTGAACAGGAAGAACAGGTCCTTGGTGTTGACGATGCCGACGATGTTGTCCGGGGTGCCCTTGTACACCGGCATCCGGGTGTGCGCTCCGAGCCGGGCCGTCTCCAGCACCTTGTCCGGCGACGAACTCACCTCCAGGCCGACCACCTTGTCCCACGCCACCATGCTGTCGGCGACCGTCTTCTCGCGGAGTGCGAACACGTTCATCACCATGTCGGCCTCGGCCGCGTCGATCTCCCCCGCCTCCTCGCTGTCCTCGACCAGCAACCGCAACTCCTCGACGGTGTGGACCTCGCCGTCGTCGGAGCTCCCCTTGTACCCGAGGCGGCGGAGGAACCAGTTGCTCGACCCGTTCATCAGGGTGATGAGCGGGCTGGTGATGCGGGTGAACCAGTTGACCGGGACGGCGATCAGGAGCGAGATCCGCTCGCTCGACTGGAGCGCCGCCAGCTTCGGCATCTGCTCGCCGAACACGACGTGCAGGTAGGTGATGAGCCCGAGGGTGACGCTGATCGACACGATTCGCGTGAGTAGCCCGGCGTGGCCGCCGGGGAGGGTGGCGAACAGCGGGTAGAGCGCCTCGTGGATGGCCGGCTCGCTGACGAACCCGAGGGCGAGGCTGGCGACGGTGATGCCGAGCTGGCAGGCGGCGACGCTGCGGTCGAGGTCGGCGACCGCGGCCATGAGCGCCGCCGCCCCGGCCTTCCCCTGGTTGACGAGCTCCTCGACCCGGGTGCGCCGCACGGCGACGAGCGCGAACTCGGCGGCGACGAAGAACCCGTTGACGCCGACGAGAACGGGAATGGCGAGGAGCCCGACGACAGTTTTCGCGGTGCTCGGCCCGTCGGGGTCGGCGGCGAAGAGGTCGACAGCGAAAAGTACGGGTGACAAGTGGGCTCGTGTGTGAGGGACGGGGCTGGGCGGTGGGTATTCTACGAGCGAATGCCGCGCCGGGGGGCGGCTCCCCGGCCGCGTCGCCCCAACGATCTTTTGTCAAGCCGACTCAATG
>DASPHQ010000972.1:0-5393 GCA_035629595.1 Urbifossiella sp.
TCACGCGGGCCGCTCGCCGGGATTCACTCTTTTCCCCGGACGCAGAACAGCCACCGCCGCCCCTTCAGGAACAGCGCGCCGTCGGCGACCGCCGGCGACGCCGGGCCGGGGTCGCCCAGGTCGTTCACGGCCAACACCTCGGGCGCGTCGCCGACCTTGAGCACGTAGCTCTTGCCGGCGCTGGCGCAGAACACCCGGCCGGCCCCGTCCGCGACCGGGCTGCACGCCGTCTGCACGCCCGGCAGCCGCTCCGTGAACACCACCTCGCCGGTCGCCGCGCGGACGCACTTCAGCACCTCGGGGCTGTGCAGCCGGTACAGGAAGCCGCCCGCCGCCACCGGCGACGAGTAGCCTTCGGGCACCTGGGTGAGCTTCCACTTCACGTGCGTCTTGGTCACGTCGCCGGTGCCGGTCGGGTCCACGGCGAGGCCGGGACCGCCGCGGCCGCTGTCGGCGTAGACGAGGCCGCCGGCCAGCACCGGGCTCACGGTGTCGCCACGGGCCTCGCACGTCCACAGCACCGCGCCGGTGGCCGGGTCCACGCCCTGCACCGCGTTCGACGCCGACACCAGCAGTTGCGGCCGGCCGTCGATCGTCGCCACGACCGGCGTGCTGTGGGCGAAGCCGAGCTTCGGCCGCTTCTGCTCCCAGCGCGGCTCGCCGGTCGTGCGGTCGAGCGCCAGCAGCCGCGACTCGCCGCCGAGCTGGTCGAGCTGAAGAATCAGCGTCTCGCCGAACAGGACGGGGCTGGCGGCGAGGGCCACGTCGAACTTGTGGGGGTTGAGCTCGCGCCGCCACGCGGGCCGGCCGGCGTGGTCGAGCGCGGCGACGACCGCCGACCCGAACACGACGTACACGCGCTCGGCGTCGGCGGCCGGGGTGGGGGCGGTGTAGCCGCCGCGCAGGTCGGAAAAGAGCCACGGGCCGGGGGGAACCGCCGTGTCCCAGAGGAGCTTGCCGTCGGCCGCGGCGTGGCAGGAGACGTGGTGTTCGGGGAAGGCTTTGGGGTCGGCCTTGCCGCCGGGCCAGTAGCTGGCGGTGACGAACACCTTGCCGCCGACCACGACCGGGCTCGACTGGTTCTGGTCCTGCCCGGCCTTCGCCTCGACGCCCGGCAGCGGCACCTTCCAGGCGACGTTGGTGTCGGCCTTGCCGCCCCAGGTGAGGGGGAGGGCGCGGTCGGGGGTGTGTCCCATGCCGCCGGGGCCGCGCCAGCCGGGCCAGTCGGCCGCGGCCGCGGCCCCGCCGCAGCAGCCGGCGAGCAGGACGACGAGCCGGTAGGTCATGACGCTTCCCCCGGGGAGAGCCGCCAGTATGGGGCAGGGCAGGGGGCGCCGCAAGGGGTGGCTCGGGGCTTCGCCGCTCGCGGCGTTGCAGGGTGGGCGCTGCAACGCCGCGAGCGGCGAAGCCCCGAGCCGGGCGCAATCCCTTCCCTCCGGCCGGACGCGGGTTAGAATGGGTTCACCCGCCTGAAGGACACCCCTCCTAATGCCGCTGGACTGGTCCCCGCTGACCGCCTTCCTGGCCGCCCACGACCGCCCGCTCCTGATGACCCACGTCCGGCCGGACGCCGACGGGCTCGGGGCGCAGCTGGCCCTCCGCGACGCCCTCGTCCGCGCCGGCAAGCGGCCGCGCGTCGCCATCGCCAGCAAGCTGCCGCCGCGGTACAGCTTCCTCGACCCGAAGCGCGAGGTGATCGAGGACTTCCGCGGGGCCGGCGAGAATTTTTCCGACTGCGACTGCGTCGTGGTGCTGGACACCGGCACGTACAACCAGCTCGGCGACTTCGGCGACTACCTGAAGAAGCGCGACGTGCCGCGGGCCGTGGTCGACCACCACCGCACCCAGGACGACCTCGGCGGCCTCCGGTTCGTGGACATCACCGCCGAATCGACCGGCCGGCTGGCCTACGAGATCACCCGCGCCCTCGGCCTGACGCCGACGGCCGAGGCGGCGAACCACCTGTTCATGGCGGTCGCCACCGACACGGGTTGGTTCCGCCACCCGAACGCCACGACCGCGACGTTCGCCCTCGCCGCGGAGCTGGTGTCGCTGGGGGCGAACCCGACGGGGCTGTACGAGCTGCTGTACGAGGCCGCCCCGCTCGCCCGCCTGAAGCTGACCGGCGTGGCGATCGACCGGCTGAAGACGCGCGCCGGCGGGAAGGTGGCGTACACCGAAATCCTGCTGACCGACTACCCCGCGACCGGGGCCGTGCCGGGCGACACCGAGGACCTGATCACGTTCCCGCGGAGCGTGGAGAACGTCGAGGTGGCGCTGGTGTTCATCGAGCAGCCGGGCGGCGGCACGAAGATCAGCTTCCGGGCGCGGGAGCTGGACGTGTCGAAGCTGGCCGAGCGGTTCGGCGGCGGCGGCCACAAGCTCGCCAGCGGCGCCCGGGTCGAACGGCCGCTGCCGGTGGTGCGCGAGGAAGTCCTGGCCGCGGTGGAAGCAGCGCTGGCGCCCCCGGCCTAGAACACGACGGAGCCTGCCGGTCGGCCGGGCCGCGGGGCCCGGCTCTTGTCCCCGAGTGTCACTCCGCACAGGAGTTCCCGATGGCCGACAACTCCCACCACATCCCCACCGGCGCGCCCGCCCCGGACGTCCGCCCGCGGTTCACCCTGCGGCACCTGCCGTTCCCGGCCAAGCTCGTCCTCTCGACGTTCCTCCTGGCCGTCGGCGTGGGCTACACGTCGGCGATGGTGCAGCTGCACATGCAGCACGGCGACCGCGACGGCAAGCCGCTGCCGACGATGGACAACGTCGTGGCCGTGTTCGCCGGCAAGGTGTGGAAGAAGGGCCCCGAGGACGCCGAGGAGCGGGCGCCCAGCAAGCTCGAACTCCTCGTGCGCGGCGACAAGGACGGCGACATCGGCGGGGTGAACATGGCCCCGGCGTTCTTCAAGCACGACGGCGCCGACTACCGCAAGCAGGCCGCCGACCCGGTCCGCAAGCCGAAGCTCGACGCCGAGCGCGAGGGCGAGCGGCGGGCGCTGGTGGCGTGGGCCGGCGCCGCCCCCAACGTGCGCAAGAAGGCGTACGAGGAGAACTCGTTCACGCTCCCGAAGTTGCTGGCCAAGATGGCCGTCACCGCGGCCTACTCGGACAAGAACAACCCGGGCACCGTTCAGATCAAGTCGCTCATCGCCAACCGGTGCGCCCGCTGCCACCGGGCGGACGGCGACATGCGGGAAATCCCGCTCACCACCTACGAGGCGATCGTCCCGTTCCTGCCGGTGACGATGGACATCCCCGAGGGCGGCGGGTACGTCGACTCCGGCCGGCTCATGAGCCTCGAGAAGCTGACCCAGAGCACCCACGCCCACCTCCTCAGCTTCGCCGTGCTGTTCACCTGCACCGGCCTCATCTTCGCCTTCACCGGCCTCCCCGGGTGGTTCCGCGGGTTCGTCGGCCCGATCGTGCTCCTCGCGCAGGTGGCCGACATCGCCTGCTGGTGGCTGGCCCGGCTGCCGGAGCCGTTCGGGCCGGGGTTCGCCAGGGCCATCATGTTCACCGGCGCCGTCGTCGGCGGCGGGCTGATGGTGCAGATCGTGTTCGGCCTGTTCGGCATGTACGGGCCGAAGGGGCGGACGGTGCTCGTCCTCCTGTTCGCGGTGGCGACCGGCGGCTTCGGGGCGGTGTGGACCACGACCATCGACCCGTACCTGAAGGACGAGAAGCAGAAGGCCGTGCAGCGGGCCGCCGACGAGAAGAAGCGGATCGAGGACGAGAAGGCGAAGCTCGACAAGAAGGCCGAGCCGAAGCAAGGCCCGGATAAGGTGGCGCCGGCGACCGGGCCGTCCGAGTTCGAGCGGCTGTTCACCGGGCCGTGGAAGGGCGCGCCGTGGGGCAAGGACGGGAAGAAGGGCGACCGCATCGCCGACGGCGCCATGGTGCGGGCGTTCTTCGACAAGGAGACCGACTTCGAGGGCCTCCTGAAGGAGGACCCGCCCGAGGCGGAGAAGCTGGTGCCCCAACGTGAGGGCGAGCGGAACGCCTTCCTCGCCTGGGCGAAGGCCGCCCCGGACGTGCGCAAGAAGGCGTACGAGGACAACAAGTTCGCCCTGCCCGAGGCGCTGGTCGGCAAGGCGACGCCGGAATTCACCGAGGCGGACGGGAAGTTCCTGAAGGTGGCGACGCTGATCGAGACGCGCTGCCTGCGCTGCCACAACGACGGCAACAAGAACGGGTCACTGGATACCTACGAGCGGCTGTCGCGGTACTTCGTGCCGCGGGCGAAGGAGTGAGGCGCGCCGAAGCCCGGGGACGGCCGTCCCCGGGCTTCGCCCGTCTAGTCGCGCCGCCACATCCGGTCGTCGAACCGCTCGCGGTTGCGGCGGAAGATGCCGGGCGTCACGTTCGTCGGCCGCGGCGGCGGCTCCGCCGTGCGGGCGAACGGGTTGTAGCTGACGACCGCGTCGAGCTTGTCGTACAGGCGGTCGATGAGGTTCTTTTCCTGCCCCGGCAGCGGCGGGAACGCCGAGATGGGGGCGATCGCCTGGTTCGGGTTGAGGCCGGTGCCGCGGAACATGTCGAGCGGCCGGCTCGGGTCGTAGGGCCGGCTGATCTGGGTGCCGACCTGCGGCTGCGACGTGCCGACGGGCTGCCCGACGGACTGCGGCGCCGAGCCGGCGAGGTTGAACCCGCTCCCGACGACCTGCCCCGGCATCGCCGAGCCGTTACCGGTGCGAGTGTTGGTGACGCCGCCGGTCACGGTGCCGGACTGGGCGGTGGCGGTCGTGGCCGCGGCGCCGAGCGCCGCGACCGCCAAGAGGCGTCGCATCCGATTCCCCCCGAACGCACCGACGGATCGCGGTCGTATGCCGCGGCGCGGGCGGGGTGTCAAGACGTGTTGCCACCCTCTCACGGCCGTTACCGTACTCCGCAGGCCGGTTGGAAACCGGCCCCACGCAAGGGCTTGTGGTCGCTCGCACCGCCGCTTCTTTCTCACGAACTTTCTTCCAGACGACTCAATGCTTCTGGGACTGGGTCCCCCTCTCGCCTGGAACCAATTATATCCGCCAGAACGACGCACCGGCTCTAAAATGCCCCCTCGCAGCACAGGCCGGGAGGAACGCATGCGCGCACCGACGTGGACGCTCGCCGCCGTCGCGGCACTGGCCGGAACCCCCGCGGCCGCCGCCGAGCCGTGGGCCGACCCCAAACTCCCCGTCGCCGCCGGCCTCGAACTGTGGCTCGACGCCGCCCGCGCCAACGGCGACAAGCTCGTCCCCCACGACGGCAAGCTCGAAACCTGGTTCGACGCCTCCGGCAAGGGCCGCCACCTCCGCCAGCCGAAGACGGACGCCCGACCCACCCGCCTCCCGGCCGGCGGCTCCGCCGTCGTCCGCTTCGACGGCCTCGACGACCACCTCCGCGCCGTCAAGCAGGCC
>DASPHQ010000973.1:0-2770 GCA_035629595.1 Urbifossiella sp.
TGACCGCCGCCTACACCGCCGCGACAGTATCCCGCTTCGGGTCGGGCGCGTCGAACGGGCTCGTCTGGCACCCGTGGGCCTGGCAGAAGTCCAGCGCGATCACGTGCGTGTGGGTGGCCACGGCATCCGGGACGTACGCCCGCCGGGGTGCTTCCCGCGCAGCACCGAGCAGGTCCTCGAATCGGTCGGACGGGCAGTCGAGCCGTGCCGCACCGCCCGTCGGCTCCCCGTCCCGCCGGCCGATCGCGATGGCGACGGACCCGGTCCGGGCCTGGTGGAAGTGCAACTCCTCGATCAGGCGTTCGAGGTGACGAACGGCCCAGGCCCGGAGCACCGTCGGGTCGGCGACGTTGCACACGAGCGGTCCGCCGCGGGCGAGCACCAGTGGCGGAAGTGGAGGTCGTCCCCGCCCCCGATCCCGAGGTCGCGGGGGAGGTACCCGCTGCTGTGCTAGCCGGCCAGGTCGATGCGGCACGTGTCGGAGCACCGCGCCGGGACGTGGGCTGACCGCGGAGCCCCGCACCGCTGGCACGTCTGGACAACCTGAACGCCTGCCATTACCCGCCTCCCGTGCCGCCGAACACTTCCTCGGCTCGCTCGAAGAACCAGCGTTCCGTCTCCTCGAAGTCCGGCCGCTCCGTCCATGCGGCGGTCTCCCCGACCCGGGTCCTGCCGTACCGGGAGAAGTAGATGCCGACCCGCTTGATCTCCGGGAACCCCGCCCGGCGGTTGAGCAGGAAGTACCCGAACAGCTGGTCCATGTGCTCGCCCCTGACCTCGGACGACTTCGTCGTTTTGAAGTCGAGCAGCGTGTCGCCCGAGACGAGGTCCGCGTCGGCCGAGCCGACGAGTGCCGATGCCCGCCCGAAGGTCGGGTTCAGGAGCATTCGGTCCGGGTGGATGAGGCGGTCGAAGGGGACGACGGCGAGGAGGTCGACCAGTTCCCCCACCAGGTCCGCAGGGGCCTCTTCGAACGTGACGTCCACCTCATGTCGGCGGTAGATGCCGTCGATCTTGGCGAGCCGCGCCGCCCAGGCGGCGATCTCCCTCAAGCCCTCGGGTGAGGGGTCCGTGACCTTCGCGTGCGCGTCCACGGCCGCCCGCGCGCGAACGCAGACGGCGTCCACGCGGTCGGCGAGTTCGTCAGTCGGGATGAAAGCGGCTTTGCCACCGAGGAAGACCAGGTCCGCTTCCCGGCCGAGTATCACACTCGGCTCAAGGAGCGTGGGCACCTGCTCGGCGACCCACTTCCTGTGCTCCGCGTGCGGCGCGCGGCGCTGGAGCTCGAACCGAAGGAGGTAGTCGAACGCCGTGCCCGTGAGTGACGGGCTCTCGTAAACTCGCGGCACCTTCAGCGGGTAATTGCTCCACCTGGCTTCCGGCCGGAAGGGCTTGATGCGGTCGGCCACCTCCTCGCGCTTGATAAAGTCGGTGAGGCTCACGACGGTCGCTCCGGGGATCTCGGGAGGGTCGACAGCAACCCCGAACCGGTAATCTATCGTCGAAGCCAAGGAAATCTGCGGTGCCGCGGCGCCCCGTCCTCCGGGGGGCTAGCCCCGGACCGCGCCGTCATGAAAGCCGTCCGTAACCCGCCCCGAGCGAAGGGACCTGCATGAACGCGATCGAGATGGTGCAGCGCCTCCACCGGCACCGGGCCTGGGTGAATCGCAACCTGCTGGACGCCGCCAGCGGCCTGGCCGAGGAGCAGCTGAGGGCGACGTTTCCGATCGGCCAGGGTTCCGTCTGGCAGTCCCTGCTCCACCTCTACGCCGCCGAGTACAGCTGGCTCGAAGCCCTGCTGGGCGACGACGACCCCGTCGTCCCGGGTGACCTGCCCGGCCGGATGGTCGGGAACCAGCAGGCCGAGGGCGGGATCCGGACCCCGGACGAGCTGCGGCAGCGGTGGTCGGCCCTGGAGCGGCGGTGGGTCGATTACCTGGCGTCGCTGACGCCCGCGGCGCTGGTCGAGGTCGTGTACAAGACGAGCGTGGTGCTCGGCCCGGGGAAGAGGTGGGAGACCCGCCGGTCCGACGTGCTGCTACACGTCTGCACCCACGCCCAGTACACGGCGGCCCAAGTCGTCAACATGCTCCGGCAGGTCGGGGTGGCGGAGTTGCCGCGGACGATGCTCACCTCGATGGCCCGGCAGGAGGCGGTCTGAGCCTCACGGCTGTCCGGTCGGCAGGTCGTCCCCTCCGTCGGTGTACGCCGGCGGGACGTAGACGTTCAGCGTCCTCAGCGGCGTGTCCCCGGTGTTCCGGACCTCGTGCCGCTCGCCCCGCTCGACGAGCACGAGCGTCCCCTCCCGCAGCTCCACCCGCTCGCCCTCGACGACCGCGACGCCTGCCCCACTGACCACGAACAGCCACTGGTCCGCGCCGCGGTGGCGGTTGTCCGGCCCGCCCTCGGCCTCCCCGGGCGCAAGCGTCATCTGCGCCGCCTGGGAGTGCGAGTCCCCAAGCACGACGCGGAACCCGTGACCGAACTGCAGGTGCTTGTGCTGCATGTCTGGTGACTCCGACTCCCCGCGGGCAGACGCGGTGCAACTCCAGGACCGGGGCCGCGCGTACGCCCCGACCTCAATTGCCCGACCTGCAAAACCGTCCTACGCTGGCGTGGCGTCCGTGTTAGGCGTCCGGCAGGTGGAACGCTACCTGCCCCTCGGCTTCCTGGGTTGGATGGTGATGTCGTACTTGGGTAGGGACGCGGACCGTTCCAACCGGGCCTCGACCGGCCGCATCTCGGCCTTCGTCAGCGTCACACCGCCCGG
>DASPHQ010000974.1:0-3434 GCA_035629595.1 Urbifossiella sp.
CGCCGCCGAGTACAACAAGGTGCTGTACCGCGGCGGCGACGGCGCCTTCCCGGTGCCCCTCGAAGAGAAGAGCAAGCCGCTCACGGACGAGCAGCGCCTCAAACGGTCGCTCGTGCTGAGCAAGCGGGTGCTGGCCCGCGACCCGTCGGTGAAGGCCCACCCGGCGCTCGTCGGGCTGTACACCGGCGACCGTGGCGCGGCGGTCAAGGACGTCGAGATCGAGCGGTACTTCCTGTTCGCCAACATCGACCGGTACTGGCAGGTCCGGCGGTTCGGCAAGTGGCTCGACGACCGGGCGGTTCAGGAGCTGTACTGCCTGCCCAACGACCAGTCGACGGCCGAGTTCCAGGACCGGGCGTGGAAGCTGCTCGACCAACTCCGGCAGAAGGCCGCCGAGCCGAAGTTCGAGAAGTACCGCCAGTACCTCGACCCGCTCGACCGCCGCGTCCGCGAGACGGCCGCCGGCACCGCCCCGCTGGCGTCGCTGGCGACGTACCTCGACCGGCTGCTGTGCGACCAGATCAACGACGGCGACCCGAGCGAGCCGGTGCTGCGCGAGTTCTGGGGCCAGCCCGAGATGACGGACATCAAGGGCGAGGTGCAGCGGCTGCGCGACGCGGTGAAGTATGGCGACCCGCTGTACCTGGTGAAGGACTTCGGCCGCGGCAGGGTGGCGGTGTTCACGACCGACGCGGGCGGGGCGCACCCGAACGGGTCGTGGACCGACTGGCCGGCCGGCACCGGCGCGCCGGCGTGGCTGGCGGTGATGGCGGAGTTGCACAAGTACCTGTCCGGCGGCCCGGCCGAGGAGAACCGCTCCGTCGGCTCCGCGCTCGACGAGACGCTGGACGCCAGCCGCTACCGGCCGGCGCTGTCGCAGACGGCGCTGACGCTCGACGTGGCCGCGGCGCTGGCCGGCCGCGACGCGGAGGTGCGGACGGGGAAGGTGAGCGGCGAGACGATGGCGCAGAACAAGGACGCGCTGGCGTTCCGGTTCGGGAAGGCGGCGGAGCCGGGCGTGTACATGTTCACGCTGTCGGCGGTGAAGGCGGCGGACGACCCCGACCCGCGGCCGGAGGTGCGGGCGGTGCCGTTCAACCTGGACGCGACCCGCGAGGGCGACCTGCGCCGCGCGGCCCGCGACGACCTGGCCCAGCAGGCGCCGGGCGTGCCGGTCCACTCGCCGGACGACACCGCCTGGATCACGAACCTGAAGCAGAAGCGCGACGACTTCAGCACGCGGCGGTGGCTGTACCTGTTTATCCTGCTGGCGCTGGTCGCGGAGCAGGCGATGGCGGTGCGGCTGAGCCGCCACACGCGGCCGGAGGACACGGAGCTGCTGGCCCCGAGCGCCGCGGCGGCGTTCGCGCGCGGCACCCCGGTGGTCGCCGCGGCTCCGCCGGCCGAGGAGCCGGCGGCGGTGTAGGCTCCGGTTCCGCCGCTTGCGGCGTTGCAGGGCACGCCCTGCAACGCCGCAAGCGGCGGAACAGGGGTCGCCCCCACGACACACGATCGACCCGCCCGAGTACCCGATGACCCCGACCGAAAGCACCCGCGAACTCGTCCTCCTGCGGCTCGACCAGCCGTTCGGCGAGTTCCTGTCGTCGCTGCTGCCGCAGTCCGCGCTGCAGGCGATCCTCTACTACCCGCTCGCCGCCCTCGCGCTGGTCGCCCTCGTCGCGTGGCTCGTGATGCGCGCCCGCAAGCTCCTCCCGGGCCGCCCCGGCGGCGCCGTCCGGCGCACCTGGACCGCCTGCGTCCTGGCGTGGGTCGCGTTCGGGCTCGTGCTCCTCGGCGTGTTCTTCGTCAACGACTCGTTCCCGTCGGCCGGCAACTTCGCCGGCGAGGTCGCGGCCGGCAAGAAGCAGCAGAACACCGTCCTGTGGCTCGCCTTCACCGGGGCCGTGTTCGCCCTCGGCACCGGCTACGCGCTCGCCATGTACAACAAGGACCGCGCCGCCACCCGCTGGTACTACGCCTTCGGCCTCGCGGCCGTGCGCATCCTCGTCTACGCGGTCCTCTGCCTCGTCTTCCTCCTGCCGGCGTTCCAGACCTACGAGCGCACCGAGAAGCGCTCCCGCGTCCTGGTCGTCATCGACGTGTCCGGCTCGATGCACAAGGACGAGGACGCCAGCGGCGCCCCCGGCGCGAAGGCCAAGAGCCGCGTCGGCCAGGTGATCGAGTTCCTGACCGACAGCCAGGCCGACTTCCTCGGCAAGCTCCTCGACAAGAACCCGGTGTTCGTCTACCGCTTCGGCACCCGCGCCGATGAGGACCCGCAGGGGTTCAACAAGGGCGACCCGACCTGGGCCGCCGCCGACTGGGACGCCTTCGTCAAGTACGACTTCAAGCCCGTGCTCCTGAAGGGCCTGTCGGCCGACGGCCAGGAGGCGGTGAAGACCTCGGCCGCGTGGAACGGCGCCGCCCCCGGCACGCCCGACTGGGCCGCCGCGTGGCTCGCCCGGCCCGAGGACGAGGTCGTCCCCAAGAACATCGAGAAGGACGACGCGGACGTGCTGAAGGCGAACCGCGGCCGACTCGAGCGCCGGCTCGACGTGGCCCGCACCATCGCCGCCGGCACCAACGTCCCCGCGTCGCTGCTGGCGCTGGTCAACCGCGAGGCGGCGAGCATGGTGCAGGGCGTCGTCGTGTTCACCGACGGCCGCTCGAACCTGGCGTCCGACTCCGCCTACGCCGAGCTCCGCGCCCGCGCCGGCCGCGAGAAGGTGCCGGTGTTCACCGTCGCCGTCGGCGAGGACCGCGTCGCCGCGAGCATCGCCGTGTCCGACGTGCAGGCCCCCGGCAACACCCCGCCGGACGAGCCGTTCAAGGTCGTCGTCGAGGCCGACGGCCAGAACCTGGCGAACACCGAAACCGACGTGTTCCTCGACCTGTACCTGCCGAACCGCAACCCCGAGACGGACCCGGCCGACCACACGCTGAACGGCAAGCTCACGTTCATGCCCGGCGACCCGCCGCACGGGCAGGCCGAGTTCGTCATCGACCCGGCGAAGCTCCCCGACAACCTGACGACGGAGCCGAAGGAAGGGACCAGCGCCACCAAGCGGCAGCTGCGCGAGGGGCCGTGGTCGATGCGCGGCCGCATCCCGAAGCACAAGCTCGAGTCGGCGTCCGCGACGGAACACGTGCGGGTGCGGCCGAACGTGCAGGTGGCGCGGAAGCCGCTCCGCATCCTGCTGTGGGCGAGCGGGCCGACCCGCGAGTACCTCCAGCTCAAGACGGTGCTCGTCCGCGAGGCGCAGGAGAGCCGGGCCGAGCTGTCGGTGTGCCTCCAGAACGAGGCCGGCGAGAAGGGGACGGCGGTGCAGGACGTGCCGCCCGAGCGCATGCTGGGCCGCTTCCCCACCCGGCTCGACATCAACGCCAAGGGCGGGGCCGACCCGAAGGAGCGGTTCAACAACCTGAACGAGTAC
>DASPHQ010000975.1:0-15256 GCA_035629595.1 Urbifossiella sp.
CGCCGTCCAGGTCGCGGGCCGCCAGTCGGACGCCGCCGCGGTCGGTGGTGTTGCCGGCGACGAAGAAGTTCGCCACCGGGCTCGCCTGCGCCGCGTCAACCTGCCCCGAGGCCACCAGCGCGCCCGACAGGATGAACACCCGCGGCGCCCCGCCCGGGCCGCCGCCGAAGACCAACTCCGCCCGGCCGTCGCCGGTCACGTCGCCCGCGGCGACGAACGCCCCGTTCCGCAGCCGCTCGGCGTCGGCCCCGGGGAAGGCGAAGAAGTCGTTGACGAGCCGCGCCGGCGTTCCGGCCCGCACACTCGGCCCGCCGAAGACGGCCACCCGCGGGCCGCCGCCGAACCCGGCCGCCACGATCACGTCGGGCGTGCCGTGGCCGTTCACGTCGCCGACGGCCGACCGCGCGCCGCCGCGGAAGTTGGCGTCGTCGATCCCGAAGAAGTTGGCCACGACGGCGGTGGTGCCGTCCGGGTTCCGGCGGAACACACTCACCCGCGGGCCGCCGCCCTGGTCGGGGGTGACGACGAACTCGGCCCTCCCGTCGCCGTCCAGGTCGCCGGCGGCGACGAACCCGCCGCCGGTGAAGCCGCCGCCGAACGGGTCGAACGCCTTCACAAGCACCGTGGTGTGGTCCGCACCGCTGACCACCGTCACCCGCAGCGGCGTGCCGGGGCCGGTGGCCGCCACCACGTCCGCCACCCCGTCGCCGTCCACGTCCCCCGATGCGATGCGGACCACGCCCCGGGCGTCGAACGGGCGGAGCGTGGCGGCCGGGGCGGTGGGAACGCTCGGGACGTAGACCGCCGCCGCCCCGTCGGGCGGGCCGCTCACCAGGAGCCCCCGCGGCTCGGCATACGTCTGGTAGTACGGGTTGAACCCGAGCTGCGCGAACACGTTCCACGCCGACGCCCCGGTGTGGAGCCGCTCGTGGTACAGGAACGGCGCGCCGTCCTCCGTCTGGAACCCGGTCGTCAGTCCGTCGTGGAGGGTGGCGGGGAGGCCGAGGCCGTCGGCCTTCGGGGCGTCGGTGGTGGTGCGGATCCGGTCCAGGGTCGCCCGCACCCCGACGGCGCGGGCGAAGTCGCCGGCCACGGTGTAGGCCGTCCCCATCTGCGCGGTCCCCTCCGTCCACACCCCGTCGCGGTCGTCGTTGAAGTCGAACCCGGCCACCCCCGTCCCGGGCTCGGTCACGCCGAAGGTCTGTTCGACGGCGGCCAGCAGGCCCGGGTGGGCGGCGAGCACGACGGCCGGCCGCGCCAACACCGCCCACGCCTGCACGTCGAGCGGCAACTGGCCGGGCACCGTGTTCCGCGTCTCGGGGTCCGTCGTGCCCGCCCGGTACAGGCCGATCGAGCCGTCGTACATCGCCTCCACGAACGCCCAGGCGTGGTCCGCGCCGGCGCGCCACCTCTCGTCGCCGGTGATCTGGTACATCCGGGTGAACGCCGCGTAGATGTCGATGTTGTGCTCGGTGCTCGCGTACGGCCGCGGGGTCGGGGAGGCGGTGAGGCTGTCGGAGTTGTTGACGCCGCCGAGGAAGCCGCGGTAGGTGCCGGTGTCCTGGCGGAGGGTCAGGATGAACTCGCCGATCCGGGTCGCGGCGGTGAGGTACGCGGCGTCCCCGGTCCGCGAGAATAGCCCGAGCAGCGCGACCATGGCCCAGGCGTTGTTCCCGGTGTCGGTGTTCAGCTGCAGGATCTCGAAGAACCGGTCCTGGGCGTCGCTGTAGAACCCGGCGACCGGGGCGGTGCCGGGGCGACCGTTGGCCACCCACCCCGGCGGCACCGCCCGGTCGCCCGCCGCGTAGTCGGAGCGGACCCGGCCGTCGTCGTACTTCCGGTCGTGGGTCGTGACGTACACCAGGGCGTCGCCCACGAGGCGGGCGCGGCGGAGGCTGTCATCCCGGGTGGCCGGGTCGCGGTCGGCCAGGAACGCCAGTGCGACCAGGGCGTTGTCGTAGGTGAAGGCGCTGTTCCGCAGGATGAAGTCGAAGTCCCCGGCCGTGCCGCCGGCGTTCTGGGTGTTGGCGGTCCGGTAGCTGCGGACCAGCCGCGGCTCGGCGAGCCGGGCCGCCTGGCCGGCGGGGGTGAGCTCGTACTGGATGTCGTCGAGGTAGAAGACGGCCCCGCCCGGGTTGGCGGCGTCGGTCGCCACCCACGCGAAACCGCCGAGGACGTAGCTGGTGTCGACCCCGGTCAGGTCGATGGTGTACTGCTGCCAGGCGGGCGTCAGCGTGGTGACGGTGCCGGCCGCCGGGACGCGCGGGGACGAGTCCGGGAACGGGTTCGTCGGCGCGCCGGTGGCGGCGTCCCGGCCGACCCCGAGGGCGAAGAACTCGACCCGCTCGCCGCCGGCCTCGCCGCGGGCCCAGAACGTGAGCCGGGCCGGTGCGGGAATGGTCACGCCGGCGTTCGGCGTGTCCCCGAAGTTGGGGACGGTCGCCCCGTTCGCCGCGAGCAGGCCGTTCTGGAAGTACAGGCCGCCGTACCCGGCCGCGGAGCCGGCCGCGAACGTGTTGCGGATGGCGGTCGCCCCGGAGTGCGGGGCCGACACCCACGACCCGTCCAGGTCGACGGGGGCGGACGCGGCCGGGATGCGGGCGGCGGCGAAGAAGTGGTTCCCGGCCGAGCTGACGTCGTCGTAGACCGGCAGCCGGGTGTGGAACTCGTCCTGCATGTCGCCGAGGAACTGGAGGGCGGGGGACGCCGCGGACGGCACGTCACGCGACTCCAGGGGCTCGAGCCGGGGCACGGGCATGGGCATGAGGGCACCGGGGGAGAGGAGAGAAGGTACAAAAGAGAAAGGGGGGCACCCCCTCATGATGGAAGCACCTCGGGCCGGCCGGCTGGTAGGAGAGACACACCCCGGGCACCGGACCGGGCGCGGGAGTGACCACCGCCCTGTTGCCCTTCGTTGTACGCCGTACGCGACCGCGGGCTGACAGAACGACGGACTCGCAACGGCCACTACGAGCCAGACTACCGCGCATGATAGCCGAGCCAGGGTCGAATTCACAACCACCAGGAGCGGTACAAATGGTGGCCACCGCTGCGGCCCCTGAGGGTGCGACTGTACCTCAGCTGTGTACTACCGCCAGTGACTCGACGGACCATAGGTGGTTGACCACCGAGCGGGCTTCTACTGCGGGAAGGCCTGGGAGTAGCGTGCCGCGTCAGCGCAGAGGTGGTTAAGGGCCGACGGGTCGAGGCCCGGCGTGATGGTCTTCATCGGCCGTTCGAGGGGTGGCACACGCCCGCCCTGCACCCTTCTAACCGAGTCGTGTTAACGACCACGCCGAAGCGGGGGGTCCACGACGAGCTACGCTGTTCAGCTATTCCGCGAGATGCGGCCGACCTCCGTCAGGGTCGAGGCGAGGTTTCCGGAGTAAGCGGTGGTCATCGCCCGCAGCTTGGCCGCGCGGTAGGGCCGCCCTGCCGCCGAGGACTCCGTCAGAGGGGCCTTCTCGGGGCCGGTCGATGTCGCCGTCCGCCGCGATGTCGGCCTCACAGACGCCGGACGGTTCGTCTCCGCTTCGCGATTCATCCGCTTGCCCGCCCGCGTGACTCGGCGGGTTTTGCATGTCTGGGGAGGGTGTAGCGTCAGTCAAGCGGGTGGCAGTTTTATTGGTGCAGGCGTCTCCCCTCGTCCGTGACGAGGCGGGAATTTCACGATGCAAACAGGGTCGTGTCCGGGCCACTCGACTGGTCGCCGCAGGCGAAGGGCAGGAGACCAGACGTGAGTGAGTGACACGACCGACTGGCACTGCCTCCCGGCCTGGGTAGGGTCGAGCCTCCGTCGGTCGGTGATTCGGAACGGGGTGGGCCGGGGTCAAGCCGGCAGAGGGGAGGCTCGGGCAGGGTGCGAGCACTCCTACGGGCCAGCGGCTGGGTCGTGTAATCGTGTTTCCGGGCTTCTGGATCCCCGTGCGACTTCGGCGCGAGTGACGACGTTGTGCGAATCAGACCGACTCGGGTGGGGCGGTTCGGTGGGAGGGGGGTGAGCGTCTTTGGTGTCGGTAGGAGTCACACGGCCAGGGACGCCCAGTAGGCGTCCCACTGGCCGTTCTCGCTGCGGAACAGGGCGCGGAGGTGGCAGACCGCATCCGCCCCGGCCTCCGACCACCGCATCCCGCTCCCCTTCAGCCGCTGCCCGACCACCTGCTTGCACGCCGCCTCCACCGGGCCGCTCCCGATCAACCACCCCTTCGCCCGGTACGTCGGGTAGTCCATCCGGTGGGCCTGGTTCCCGAAGTACACCAGTAGCCCCCGGTGGGCCTCGCGGACCGCCTCCGACCGGCCCGACACGTCGATCGCCGCGAGGTCCGCCAGCACCGCCCGACCGCCCTCGTGCTTGAGCCGGTGGCACCACGCCCCGGCCGCGCGGGTCGCCTCCGCCTCGTCCGGGTGGAGCGCCTTCGCCCACCCGCCCAGGTGCTCGGCCGCGTGGTAGAAGTCCAGGATCACCGCCTCCGCCCGCGGGAAGTTCGACCGCAACCAGTCCTCGATCCCCGCCCCCCCGTCCGAGATCGCCACCCACCGGTCGGCCCGGTCCATCCCCACCTGCGCGGCCTGATTCCGCAGCGTCGCGCCCAGCGCCGCCAGCCCCCCGGTCAGCCCGCACACGTACCGCACTCGGCCCTCCTCGCCCGCGTTCCAGACCATCCCCACCGCCGCCATCCGCCCCTCCGCCGCCGACCCGTTGCGGCCCTGCATCCCGACCCCCGTCAGGTCCGCCGACACGTACGCGCACGTCTTCCCGTCCGCGTCCTCCGACCACGCCCACGCCCGCCCGGGGCCGAACGTCTGGCCCCGCCCGAGCCGCCGCCCGACGTCCTCCCCGGCCCGCTCGGTCGCCCGCCCGACGGTGGACTCGCCGACCCGCAGGCCGGCCAACTTCGGCAGCGTCTTGGTCGCGGCCTCGGCGAAGCTGCCCAGCGCCCCGGCCAGGGCCACCGCCTCGGCGGCCCCGCGGCTGAGGTCGGACCCCGCCACCCCGAGGCGGGCGTCCCGCGGGCAGTGGCCGGCGTGGCAGGACCGGCAGTGGTAGTAGGCCCGGCTGACCCGCACCGGCCCGAGGACGGTCAGGACCGGGCGGCTCTGCCACCGCTGGAACTTGGCGGGCTCGGCGCAGTGAGGGCAGGTCCGGCTGGACCCCTCGTACCCCCCTTTTTCTATGCCGGCAAGCCTGACTGGTGGTGCAGAAGGTGGTGCGGGATGATGAGTTATCGCCCCACGGAGGCGAACCTATGGCCCGCCGCACCCGCCGCCCGGCCCCGACCGCCGAGCACACCCTGACCCCCGCCGCCACCGCCTGCGTCGCGTGCGGCCGCCACCTGTACTCCGACTACTCCACCGCCCGCACCATCACGTCGTTGTCAGGCGTCGCCCGCTACACCGTCCGGGTCCGCCGGTGCCACCACCGCCGGTGCGACCTGTACGCCGTCCCCATCCACCCCGAGGCCGAGGGCCGGCTCGCCCTCCCGCACCACGAGTTCGGCCTCGACGTCGTCGCGTACGCCGGGAACCGCCGGTACGCCGCACACCGCACCGCACCCGAGATCCACGCCGAGCTGACCGCCCGGGGGGTAGCCCTGTCCGTCCGGGCGGTCACCGACCTGCTACACCGGTTCGACGAGCTGCGGGCACTCGCCGCCACCGACCCGGACCGGCTGCGCCCCGCGTTCGAGAAGCAGGGGCGGGTGGTGCTGGCCATCGACGGGCTCCAGCCGGACGTCGGGCACGAGGTCCTGTGGGTCATCCGCGACGTGTTGAGCGGCCGGGTCGTCCTGGCGAAGGCCCTCCTGTCGGGGGCCGCGGCGGACCTCGCGGCCCTGCTGGGTCGGGCCGCCGAGGCGGTCGGGGTGCCGGTCGCCGGGGTCGTGTCCGACGGCCAGCACTCGATCCGCAACGCGGTGGCCGAGGCCCTGCCGGGCGTGCCGCACCAACTCTGCCAGTTCCACTACCTGCGGGAGGCGGCCGGGCCGGTGTACGAGGCCGACCGGCACGCCAAGAAGGAGTTGAAGAAGCACGTCCGCGGGGTCCGCGAGATCGAGCGACGGGTCGAGGAGCGGAACGACGCACAGGCGGAGGCGGTCCGCGGGTACTGCGCGGCGGTCCGCGGGGCGCTGACCGACGACGGCCGCCCGCCGCTGGACTCGGCCGGGCTGCGGCTGCGGGACCGGTTGACCGCGGTGGCCGACAGCCTGGGCCGGGCGGGGGCGGTAAAGGGGGGGCACCCCGCGAGTTGACCCGCCTGCGCCGGCTGGTCAGCAAGGGGCTGGAGCGGACGGCCGAGTTGTTCGCCCCGGTGGCGGAACTGTTCGCGTGGGTGTACCGGGTGGCCCACGAGTTGAGCAACCACGACACGTTGGCGGGGGCGGGTGTCCGGGGCCGGTGGGACGGCCTGGTGCGTGAGATGGGTGCCCTGGCCGGTCGGCGGCCCGACCTGTCCGAACCGCTGGGTCAGCTCGTGAAGGTGAGCCGGAGTTACGAGCCGGGGTTGTTCCACTGCTACGACGTGCCGGGGGTGCCGCGGACGAACAACGACCTGGAGCAGTTGTTCGGGAGCCACCGGCACCACGAGCGGCGGTGCAGCGGGCGGAAGGTCGCCTCGCCGGGTCTGGTGGTCCGCGGGAGTGTCCGTCTGGTGGCCGGGCTGGTGACCCGGTTGGGGGAGGCGACGGCGGACGAGTTGGCCCCGGCCCGGGTGTACGAGTGGCAGGAGTTGCGGGCGGAGTTGGGGTATCGGGAGGCTGCCCGGGCGCAGCAGCAGCGGTTCCGTCGCGACCCGCCCGGGTACCTCAAACGCCTGGAAAAGCAGGCCCACCAGTCAGGCTTGCCGGCATAGCCTTTTTGCGCCCCTCCAGGGCGGTCTCGACGGCCTTCGCGGCGACCCGCAGGACCGTGTCTCGGAGGGTGAACTCGGTCGGCCCGAAGGTGTTGGTGTCGTCCTTCGTGGCGAGGACATCGGCGAGCGCTCGTAGGTCGTCTGCGGCCGCCTGTTGGAGGGCGGCGAAGATCCGGTCGGACTCGGCCTGTTGGTCCGGGGTGAGAGCGGGTCGGGTGGCGCGTCGAACCATCGGGCGGCTCCTGCCGGGGGCGGATTTCGGGCGGACGCTCATCCTCCCGTCCCGGCGACGAAAAAGCCACCGACTTCCGTGACGCTCACCCGTGGGAGGGGGCGGCGGTTGACAGCCGGCAATCGCCCTGCGATGGTGAGTTATTGTGGGGCTCACGCACGCACCGAGCATGAGGCACGACACCATGGCCGACGACGCTGGCGTCACGACGCAAGACGACCGCTACGTCTTCCATCGGGGCACCCCCGGGATCTGGACGGAAATCTACTTCCCGAAGAAGGCGGCGTATCAGGGGGCCATCTTTGATGCTCTCCGAACCGGGTTCCGCCCGGCCGCGGTGAAGCGGTACCTGTCGACGCACGTGCTCGACATCCGGGACGAGCTGAGAAACGACTGGCCGGAACTCCTGGACCCCAACCGTTACGATCGAGACTGCGGGCCGTCGCCACCTCTGGTCACCGAGCGCGAGGCGCTTGAGCGAATCGAGAAGTACGAATCCGTCTTCTTCGGCTACTCGGTCTACTCGGTCGACGGAGTCTTCTACAAGTCGAAGGAGTGCCGCGTGGACGAGGAGGCCACACAAGTCGTCCGGCTGTTGCTCAAGTTCGATCCGGAGGAGGGCCTGCCGCCGGTGAGGAAGCCGATGTTCGTGGCGATGTGCCGCTGGCTCATCAGCCAGCACGGCGCGCAGGCGGAGGAAGAGTTACCCTGGCAGCCGGCCTGGAGAGACCGCTTCCTGGCCGAACACCCGCAGTGGCCGGGCGAGGCGCTAAGATGGGCCTCCGAGCACTATCGGCCCCTCGCGCGGGCGGTGGCCAAGTGGATCGACGACTGCGGCCTCTTTCTCTTCGGCTACTTGGTCAGGCACTTTTCCGAGCGAGTCCTCCGCGAGGGGAGCCGGGAGGACGAGATCTGGGTGGCAAGTATCTTTAGCGCCACGATCAACGTCGTCCGGCGCCAGCGGGGCTGCGGACCCAGCCCGGGCGCAGAACCCGCCACCGGTGCCGGTTGACGTGGTCCCGGCTGCACGGGCTGACGAGACCGACCACTGGGAAGGAATGAGATGGTGGTCGTAGAGGGAGGGCCGACGCATGCGAAGGCCTGCGTCGCATTGGCAGAGTCCGTCGCATACCGGGACGGATGCGACCCGTCGCAGGGCTTCCTGGTCGGGCCGCTTACGCCGGAGAGGTTTGCGTATTACCTCCGCCACGGGGTCGTCCGGATCGCCCGCGACGGGGCAGGGGTCGTCGGGTTCCTGATCGCTTACAAGTCCGGCAGCGAGCCGTTCGCTGAGTTGAGCGGGTACAACGACCTTACGGAGTGGGCGGGGTGGCACCCGAACCTGTCGCCTGACCTCTTGTACATCCACCAGACGGCGGTCGCACGCCATGCCCGCTGCCGGGGCGTCGCGCGGACCTTGTACTCGGCGCTCCGAACTGAGTTTCCCGGCCACGATCTCTACGCGGCGACGGCCGAGAAGCCCGTACGGAACGAGGCGTCACTCGCCATGCGGGCCCGACTTGGCTTCGTCCGGGTGGGAACGTTCCGGGCGGCCGAGGCATACGGGTTCAAAGACTTCGAGAGCGGCATTTACCTCCTCCGGGCCACACCGGACCCGGGGACGACACCCGCTGGATATCCCGCGTGACGGGCGCCGTCACGCTTGCTCAGAGCTAAGTGCTGATCGGATCGGCGCGCGGAGCCGACTTTCCAGATTCAGGACGGTCGCCGGTGGCGGCCATGATGCGTACCGGGGGCGTCCGCCGCGGGGGCGGGAAATCGAACCAGCCACCTTGCCCGGGTCGTGGAATCGTGTTTCCGGGTTTCTGTGAGTCTGTGCTCGCCACGCGGCGGCCCGACGGGAACAAGTGGGTTCGTGGGTGCCTGGGCCACCTGGAGACGCCCCGTCCCTGCGTCCGCCCGTGTGCGACAGCGGGAACGGCCGAACTCGTGTGGAACTGGCACGAGAGGGTGGCTCGGGCCGGTGGGCTTGCGGTGAGCCCGGCCGGAGGAAGCCGGGTCGAGCGGGCGCGTGCTCTGCTCAGCCTGCCGAGAGGCGGCCCCACCCCGTCAATCCCCCCGGTCTTGCGCGAAGACGAGGACGGCGTTGGCCGGAATGACGATTCTCGCCGAGCAGGGCATCCCGTCCCGGGGCGACCCGCCGGCGTCAACTCCCCACGGGTTCCCGGCCGCCCAAGGGTTGTGCCCCCCGCCGGCCGGCATGCTGTCGTACGCGTCGCTGTTAAACACCTCGTGCCAGTGACCCGGCCGGGGGAAGCCGAGGTCGTACCCCCACCACGTCTCCTCGCGGAGGCTCACGACCACCACCACGTCCCGCCCCGCCCCCTCGACCCACCGCTGGACGGCGAGCACCCGGTTGTCGTTGTGGACGTAGTAGGGGTTCACCCCCTCCCCCCGGAGTGCCGGGTGCCGCCGGCGGAGCCAGACGAGCTCCCGGGTGAACCGCAGGAAGTTCTGCATGGCCGGCTCGGACCGAAGGCCGTCCCAGTAGAGGAACAGGTCCGACCGCTTCGGGTTGTTGTGCCAGGGCTTGTCCTCCAAAAACTCCTGGCCCATGAACAGCATCGGGATGCCGGGGGCGGTCAGCACGAGCCCCGTCGCCACCCGGGACCGGCTGCGGGCGTACCAGCTCCGGCGGTCGGCGTCGTGGGCCAGCGCCGGCATCCGCGGCTCGATCTCGTGTGGCTCGTGGTCGCCGTCCACCAGGTCGTGGTTCTCGACGTGTTGCACCGCCTTCCAGGCCGCCGGGAAGTTGTACGGGGTGCGGAGGGCGTCCCGGACCGGGTTCAGGTCCACAGCCGCCCCGGCCCCGCCGGCCGCGGCGCCGACCGCGTCTCGGACCTTGTTGCGGAGCCCGTCGTGGAGTTCGGCGTCGAACCCCATCCCGCCCGGCGGGGACCACAGGGCCAGCCACCGCTCGTCGTTCCAGTACTCGGCGAGGTGGAGGACCGACGGGTCGTGGTAGCGGAGCGTCCCGGTCAGGTTCCGGCAGCACTCCCACCCGCCGTTGTTGTGGATGACCCGCACCTCGTCGTACCGGAACCCGTCGGCGTGGTAGTCGTCCACGAACATCTTCGCGTTGTCGACGAAGAACTGCCGGACCGGGTCCTGGTCGAACCGGAAGATCCGCCCGCCGGCCCACTCCCGGTGCGCGTGGAAGTAGCTGTCCCCGTCCCAGTGCATCTGGTTGGCCGGCCGGTCGAAGAAGCGCATGTTCTGGTCGTCGAACCCCGGCCCGGCATGGTTGTAGACGACGTCCAGGATGACCGCGATCCCGTAGACGTGGCAAAGATCGATGAACGCCTGGAGCTGATTCACCTGCCCGCGGAGGTGTTTCTCCTCGAGTTCGGCAAGCCCCTTCTTCCGCAGGAGGTCGTTCAACCGCGTCAGGTACGGCGCCAGGTCGCCCGGGGCGACGCAGTAGTCCATCTCCGGGGAGAAGTAGTCGGTCCCGTTGTACCCCCGGCTCGTTTCCCCCTGCCACTCGACGACCGGGAGCGGCTGGACGGCGTTGATCCCGAGCCCCGCCCAGTATTCGAGCCGCCCCAGGGCGTCCAGGAACTTGGACACCCGGTCCTTGCGGATGTCCTTCCCGTGCTCGTCCACCGCGTAGTAAACCCCGACGTGGAACTGGTAGATGACGAGGTCGTTGAACGGCGGTGCCCGGAACCCGGCGTCGTGCCACGGGTAGGTGTCCCGGGCCCGGACGATGCAGTTGCAGTCCGGGTAGCCGGTGAGCGAGAGCTCGCGGGCATAGGGGTCGCGCTTGTAACCCGCTCCGCCCTTGCCGACGACCCAGAACCGGTAGGGGCTGCCGTCGGTGACTCCGGGGAAGTACCCGGCCCACCGGCCGTCGTCGTCCCGGTGGAGCCGGTCCGCCTCGTTCGGGGTCCAGTGGCCTAGCTGCGATTGGTCGAAGTCGTGGAGGACGACGTACACGGCATCGGTGTCCGGTGCCCACACTCGAAAGGTGGCCCCGCCCGGCGCGAGGTTCGCCCCCATCGGGGAGTCCGGGGTGACATGGTCTTGCGAGGCCGGCACTGGTTGGCTCCTTCGGCGCGATTCCTCGCCGGTATACGCCCGGCGACGCGCCGGCCCTGCGGCCGTAGGTCAGTCACGCCACGACGGCGGGTGAACCGAGGAGGACGGAGTGGCCGATCCGGAGTCGCGGCATTCTCCGGCGGGCGAAGCGCCGCCCGAAGGAGAAAAGTCGGTGCGGTCAAATCGGTATAGTCGCCGTCGCTCTGTACGGCTACCGATTGGCATGACACGGCGTCGAGCAGGTCTCGCGGAAGGAAGACAGGCAAGCCGCGTCAGTATTTCAAGACGTAAGCGGGGGACTTGCTCAACCGGTCCCGGCTGCGGATGTACGTCAGCGTGGTGCGCGGGTCCGCGTGCCCGGCGAAGTCTTGCAGGTCGATGATGTCCGAGCCCCGCTCCCGGGCCGTCGTCAGCGCGGTCACCCGGAGGGAGTGGACCGTCACCGCGGGGTCCAGCTTGAGTCGGCCGACGTACCGCTCGACCAACCGCTGCACCGCCCGCCGTGTCAACGGGCGGGGGGCGAACCCGTCGCGGCCGGCGCCGCGCGCGGACGCGACCGGGCGGAACAGCGGGCCGGCGGGCTGGTCGCGGATGCCGGCCGCGTCGAGCCACGCCTCGACCCGCTCGAACGCTTCGGGGTGGAGCGGGCAGCGGCGCTCCTTCCCGCCCTTCCCGAGGATCTCTAGCACCTTGTGCCCGCCCGTCTGCTTGTACCCGCCGACCCGCAGCCGGACTGCCTCCCCGACCCGGCAGCCGGTGTACGCCAGCACCGCAAGGAGGGCGGCGTCGCGCAGCCCCGCCGGCGTGGTCGCGGGCGGGGCGTCCAGGAGCCGCCGGCAGTCATCGGGCGACAGGGCGACGGTCTTGCCGTCCCGCGGCACGGCGGGGGCGGCGACGAAGTCGGAGTGGGCGGGGTTGGCGCCGACGTAGCCGTAGGTCCGCAGGTAGGCGAAGAGGGACCGCAGGACGGTCATCTTCCGGCGGACGGAACTGTTCGTGAGCCCGGCGCTCAAGAGGTGATCCCGCCAGGCCGCGACGTGGTGCGGGCGGACGGCTGCGAGGGCGTCTGGGTGATCGGGCGAGGCGCCAACGAAAGTCAAGAACTGGGCCAGGTCCCGACGGTAATTGAGCCGGGTGTCGGCCGAGGGGGACCGGGAGAGCCACGCCCTACACGCCTCCGCGATCGGACCAACCGGGCTCGTGTCGAATATCAGTGCGGGCCGAAGGATGCCATGCGCGGAATGTGACAGGGCGGGGGTAGCGGTTACTGGTAACGACGGCTCACTGGTCATTTCCGCTCCCCTTGCGGCGACCCCCAGGACGGCCTTCGCGGAAGACCACTACCTCGACACCGAGATCGACTGTCGCCCAGTCCCGATCGGCGGTGACGACCGGCAGGCGATGGAGCAAGCCGGTGGCGAGGCAGGCGCGGTCGGCGAACGAGCAGTTCAGGTGTCGCGTGGACGGGCGGAAGGAGGCGGCGACAACGGCGTGTTCGTCGTCGAACGGCACGACTGGGTATCGGAGGGACGCCAACACGCGGCTTACCTCGTCCGGCGGAAGGCCGCGGTCGGTCGCCTTGGCCAGAATCTCGGAATACGACACGGCGGACAGAATGGCGGAGGTGCCGTACTCGACCACCACCTCAGCGCCGGGTTCGTCGAACACCACGGCCAGGACGGCGGACGTGTCAAGGACCGCCCTAGAGGTCATACTCTCGGGCCGCTTCCTCGCGACGGTCCCGGAGGAGTTCGTCCACGACGCTGTGTCCGGGCACCCTGTACGGGGCGAAGGCGGCCTGTGCCTGGCGCACGACTTGGCGGAAGGTCCGGACCTCGAGTGCGTCCGGGCCGGGGGAGACGAGGAGTTCGTCGCCCGGATCGATGTGGAACCGTGACCGGAACTCGGCCGGGATGACGATGCGACCGGCCGAATCGACTCGGACGCGGGAAGGGAGATCGGAGTGGTTGAACATGTCCTGGTGGGTGCTAGATGAGAAATGGCTATTAACAAACTAATGACATATTATTATACCAATGTCAAGTGATGTGCTGGCCGGGTAGTGGTACACCTTGAAAAAGTCGGACGCCGCAAGCCCCCCTCACGCTTTGCTCGCACCTCCCCTTGAGATCGGTGACCGCAGGAACTAGTGTCGATGGGTGAGTTGGTCGGTGGATCGCCCTCCTGGCGACCAACCATTCAGGAGGGTCGGCGATGGGAAGGGCGCAGGTGGAGTTCGGGTTGTTCTTGGGGACGTGTGGCGGCTGTTCGGGCAACTTCCTCTACACCATCAAGCCCAAGGAAGACGCCCACGCCAAGGAGGGGCAGGGCCGAACGTACCTCGTGGGCGATTGCCCTTACTGTGGCGGAAGGTTCAGGCAACTGGTGAACGATCAGCCGTGAAGCTCGCGGCCCCGGGTGATTCCTGGGGCCGCTCTCGTTTCTGCATCGCTCACCAGCGATGGCGACGGGGTGAAAGTCAGAACGCCCCCGTGCCGCGCAGGGCGACGCCGGACACGGCCATCACCAGAGCGATACACAAAAACGCAGCGGACAGCCGCATCGCGTCCACTTTGCGGTAGACGCTCTCCCGCACGCGGTTCTGGAAGTGCAGCACGTCCTCGCAGCTACCCGGATCGGGCTTGTCCGCGAGCGGCCACAGGCCGCTGAGCGCGGCCCCAAGCGACACCAGTAGCAACGTCATCACCACGGCCGCCCACCACACCGGGAACACTTCGCCTTTAGCGATGACGACCCCGCCACCGATCATCGCGGCGTCGAGGGTCAGCAGTTTGCCGAGGATGTCGTTGGCGACCGACCCGCTGTTCTTGATCGCGTCGCGCACGGCGTCCACCGCCGACTGCTCCTCGACGGTCAACGCCTCGCCTAACTGGACCGGACCTTGAAGTCCTTCAGGCATTTGGGGCATGTGTAAATCCTGATGCTTTCATTGAGGACCAGCGTGCTGCCCGACGGCGCGGGCGGCACGAACACGTTCTGGCAGTGCGGGCACTGCACGGGGCCAGTCGGCATGGTGGCGTTCCTTGTGACGATCGGGGCCGGGAGCGACGCGGAAGAGGAACGGCCCCCGCGTTACTCCCGGCCTTTATCGCGGGTCATGACTCCCACGGGCCGTTGCCGGATTATACCACGCCGGCCGCTTCCAGATGCTCGTCCATCGCCCACGGGTGGCCGGTCAGCCCCGCGGCCATCGCGGGCGTCTTCTTCAGCGTCTCGTGCCACCGGCAGAAGTTGTAGTGGGCGACGTACAGCGCCGCCGCCGCGAGGTTCGGCAGCTTCTTGGAGAAGCCGAGCTCTAGTCGAGTGAATCGCCGCATGAACGTGCGGATCGACAGGTTGTGCCGTTCGACGTGCGAGGTGCATATCGACCCGTCCGGCAGCTCGGCATCCCGCGAGTGCCGCGTCTCGCCCACCATCAGAGGCGGCCCGTACCGCCCCGGCTCTTCCCTCTGTGCGTAGTCCTTTATCAGAACCCCGTGCCGCACGGTATCGGCGAACGCGAGGTCTACCGCTGGCCGACGGTGGAGGGCGTGGCATTGTGGGATGGGGCGTGAGGGCTGGCGCCGGAGAGACCGCTACGCAATGCGGTCCCAGTGTCGGCCCGACCGCTGTCCCCGACCTGGGCTCGGTGCACGATTTACTCCTTGGGCGGGTCCATCCGTGCCAACAGCGGATGCTGGAGGAACATGTTGAACACTACCTGCCGCTCCCGGGCCTGGAGCGGGTAGATGTTCCGCAGGAGGAGCAGGGGGACTGCCAAACCGATGAACGGGATCAGGCCGTGCGAGGGCCAAGACGCGGGGTCCGTCGCGACCGACTTGACGGCCCACACCACCAGGAACGCGCTGCTCGGCAGGACGTTCATCGCGAGGAGGTTGATCTCCGTCTCCCGCTCCTCGAGCTTGGCTGCCCAGGCCTTCGTCTTCTCGACGAGGAGGAGTTTGCAGAAGTCGAACAGGTCCGCCTCGGTCGCCGCCGCAGCCGACGGTTCGTCGCCTGTGAGCTGCTCGACCGCCCGGCGGACTCGCGACACCAACTCGGCGTGTTCGGCCACCCACCCCCGTTCGTCGAGCAGCGATAGGCGGGGGAATTGG
>DASPHQ010000976.1:0-4106 GCA_035629595.1 Urbifossiella sp.
CCGGTCGTGTGGACGCCCGACGGTCGAATGCAAGGCGACCCCCGGGCTGCGAGTCACTACTTCTTCCGCGGTTGGGGCGGTACGACCTCGAACCGCACGTCGTCGACGTAGACCTGGACCAGCGCTCTCCCGGGGTTGTCGCCCGCGCGGGCCACCACGCAGAACGGGTCGATCACGTTGGTCAGTTCGGAGGCCACGAGCGGGATCTCGAAGTCGGCCCACCTGTTGGGGAGCCTCGTGGGGTCCTGGGGGGCGGTCCGGGGGAACAGGAGGCTGCTCTTGTGCGGGCCGGTCGTGACCGCCCCGACCTGGAACGTCGCGACCTCCCCGCCCTTCTCCCCACGCGCCCGGAACCGAAGGACGACCGCCTCCTTCCCCATCGGCATGAGGAGCTCCTTGACGTTGATCCCGGGCCTCGCCCCCCAGGAGTCCCCGCCGACCAGCGAGTACACCCCCTGCCAGTCATCGGCCCGGGTGAACTTGAACGCGTACTCGACGCACGTGCCCTTCGTCGGGTCCTTCGCGTCGACGAGCTTCGACGGGTTGACGGCGATCTGGTTGACCCGCTCGGCCGGCATCCGCCCCTGCGGGATGAACAGCCGCTCGGGGTCGGAGCGGGTGTCCTGGGCCTCTCCGACCGGCAGGTCGCGGGAGATCCACACCGCCCTCTTGTCGTTATCCTTCGCGGGGTTCTGCCCGTGGGTGGGGGCAGCCGGCACGACGCCGGCGAGCAGACACGCCGCCAGCAGGGGGAACGGCACCTTGCTCATGGCTCAGTCCGGGCCGCGCGGCCCGGCCTCTACGGGGAGGGGAGTGGCCGGGCGTCGACCCGGCCGGGGTTACGGCTTCTTCGCCGGGGGGGACTCGATCACCTCGAAGCGCACGTCGTCGACGTAGACGGTCACGACCTCGGCCCGGGGGTTGTCCTCGGATTTCACGATCAGGCACAGCGGGCAGACCACGCTGCGGAGTGCCGCCGGGTTGCCGGACAGGTCGACCGAGTACTCCTTCCACGCGGCGGTGAGTTCCGTCGGGCTCGGCTGCAACACCTTCGGGAACTTGTGGCCGTCGGCGTACAGCCGGCCCGACGTGCCGCCCGCCTGGAAGACGACTTTCGGCTTCGTCTCGTCCGCGCTACGGGCGCGGAACCGGAGGACCACCTTCGCCTGCTTGTCCTCGCCGAGGCGGAGCCGGCCGTTGACGTCCAGCCCCGCCTTCTCGCCCGGGTCCTGCCCGCCGGGGATGAACTTCACCCCCCCGAACCAGTCCGCCCCCCCGAGCCGGAATGAGAACTCGCAGCACGTCCCGCTCCCGGTCGTGTCCAGCTTCCGCACGCCGTACCGGTCCGTGAGGGAGACCCGCTCCACCGCCGCCTTGGGAAAGACGGAGAAGGGCTGGAAGACCTTCTCCGTGTCGTCCCGGGTGTCGGGCTCGCCCTCGGCCGGAATGTCCTCGTAGACCTTCACCACGTTCGGCGTCGGCGGCTGACCGCGGGTCGACGGCGTGCCGAGCAGCAGCACGACGGCGAGCGACGCGAACGAGACGAGCCTGGCACCTGACATGACGCACTCCTCGGTAGTGTGGGGGCTGGGAAACAACCAACGCGGCTACCCCGTCGACGTTCCGGCCGGCCGCCTCACTCGCCCGCCGGCGGCCGGACTTGAACCAGGCGGGTGACTTTTACGAGCGCCCGGTCGCGCCCGTCGAGGTCCAGGACCTCGCTGGAAATCTCGGCCTGGCCGAGCCGGACCGGCAGGTTCACGACCAGCACCTCGAACCGGGTCGGCGGGGCTTGCCCCGGCGGGGCCTGGGCGAGGATGCCGTTGAGCGAGATCCAGGCGACGTCGCGCTGCTCCAGGCCTTTCCCGGACGCCCGCAGGTCGGCGAGATCCAGGAGGTAACTCTGCACCCAAAACCGCCCGCGGAGGTCGGCGGGGCCGTCGATCGGTCGTACGAGGGCGTGTATCACGCCGGGGTGCGCGGGGCTCTGTTCGGCGGGCGGGACGCGGACGGTCAAGCCGAGCGAGAACCCGGTTTCGACGGGGGGCCGGTCGGCCGCTTCCCCGACCGTCACGGTGACCTCGTCCGGCCCGCCGACGTTGGCCGGGCGGATGCGGCCGGGCGTGAGGACGAGGTCGATCGTGTGGGTGACGACCCGCGGGGTGTTGAACTCCTTCTGCGCGGCCCAGGTGGTGAAGAACCGGAGCGTGACGGTCACCCGCTGGGAGCCTTGCGAGGGGAGCGGGTAGTCGTGGGTGACGACCGAGCTGAACGGGATCGACCCCTCGTTGTAGACGAGTTCGTGGGGATCCGCGGGGACCTTCTCGGAGTCCCACAGGACGTCGATCCCGGTGTAGTGGGCGGGCCGGGGCACCCCCCGGAACCGGACGGCGAGCCGGCCGGCCGCGCCCTGGTGGCCGAAGACGACGTCGAGCTTGCGGGCCTGGTCGAACTCCCACCGGCGGGTGTCGGGGGTCTGGACGACCGGCTGACTCGCCTTGTGGGCTGCGAGTTGCCTGGCCAAGTCGCCCGCCGCCCGTTCTGCGGTGACCCGCGCATCGGCGGACGACGCGAGGTCGTTCCTCAGTCCGGCCGCAAGGGCATCGGCCTCGCGGAGCCGGGTCGCGGCCCAGAGGGCACCGGGGCCTGCCACTACCAGACAGGCCGCGACGGCCGCGACCGCCGGGTGGAGCGACGCCAGTTCGCCCCGGACGCGCTGCACGACGCGGCGGACCCGGGCCATCGGGCCGGCCCGGCCGGTCGGTCGGAGGATCTCGCCCGGCTGCTTCAGCGACGTGTCCAGCCGGGCTTCAATGTCTCTCAGCCGAGCGCGGACCGAGGGGTCGATCGCGGCCCGGGCCTCGACTGCCTCCCGGGCGTCCTCGTCGGCGAGGCCGAGCGCGTACTGGAGCAGGTCGTCGTCTTCGCGGTTCACGGATCACCCCCAATCAGAGCCAGTGGTGCGCCTCTTTAACGACGGCGGCGCTGAACGCCGCCACGCTGGGGAGCGCGACTTGAGCGAGCGCCTCGTAGCTCGGGAGAAAGCGGATCCTCAGCCAGGCGGCCTCGCGCCACCCGGGCCGGGGTGGCCCGGGGGAGGCTGCCCGAAGTACCTCGTGCCACCTCATGAACGCGAGCGTTCGGAGGAAGCCCTCGCGCAGGCCGGCGGTACGCACCCCGCACACGCCTCCCAGGCGCTGCCGGCATACGCAGAAGCTGCGCACCTCGGCGACGTCGGGCATGATCGTCGGCACCCCCAACTCCGAGCAGAGCGTGTACTGGTGTACCCCGCGGGGGAGGTCGCTGCCGGAGAACCACCGGTTCACCGTCCCCCTCTCCACCCCTACGGCGCGCGAGATGTCAGCCTGGGAAAGGCCACGGACGCGGGCCGTAACGACCAGGTGGAAGACGGCCATGCTCGAGACGGCGTCCTTTACCCGCCGGTCCTCGTCCGTGGGACCGAGAGGACCAGCCGGAGGAATGCCCGGTGGGACAGCCGGGCGGTGGCGCAAGCCGCCGAACAACCGCTGTAGTTGCATCGCGCGATCCCCCGGAGAGGGTGGAGGGACGACGAGCCCCGGCCGACTGCCGGACATTGGGATCGTACACCGAGCGCGGGCGGTCCGGTATTGCGCATCGCGAAACACCTTTATTGTACTCGCGTACAGTTAAGAGTGCCGCGGCCGGCCCATCCACGCGGCCTACTCGCTGACGCACTGGCGGATTGGTAGGAATCCGCGGGGCCAGTGCTCGGATCAACTTCCGCGCGGCGACTCGAACCGGACTACCACCTCATCCCCGACGAGGTGCGGAAGTCGGAGCTGATCGGGGCTGACGAAACGGGGTGGCGGATCGGGAGCGGCTTGGCTCCACGCCCGGGTCGGTGACAGGGCCGCCGGGACGTTCACGCCGCCGCGATCCCCAGCGCCGTCGCCGCCTCCCGCAGGTCGCGGTCGAGGGTCGCGAGCGGCAGGTTCCGGCGTTGCGCGAGATCCAGGTAGTCAGCGTCGTAGGCGGACAGGTTGTGCCTCCTCGCGAGCGCCAGTAGGTCGGCCGCGAGCGGGAAGCCGGCGCGGGCGTCCACGTCGAGCGGCAGCTTGCTCAGG
>DASPHQ010000977.1:0-4678 GCA_035629595.1 Urbifossiella sp.
CTGGAGGAGCACCTTGTTGCTGAACGGCTTGGTCACGTAGTCGTCGGCCCCGCGGGCGAAGCCCTCCACCTGATCGGTCTCCTCCGCGCGGGCGGTAAGCATGATGATGGGGATGTCCTTGGTGCGGTCGCCGGCGCGGAGCTCGCGGCACACGTCGAGGCCGCTCATGCCGGGGAGCATCACGTCGAGGAGCACCACGTCCGGCAGCAGCGCCTGCGCCTTCCGCAGCCCGTCGGCGCCGTCGTGGACGACCACCGCCTCGAAGCCCTCGCGGGTGAAGTACCACGACAGCGTCTGCGTCAGCCCCCGTTCGTCCTCGACGATCAGGATGCGCGGCTGGCCCATCTGCTCTCCGGGGTTGGGGCGAACGGCCGGCGTCAGCCGGCTGGTGGGGGCGGCAGGTGCCTGGGTGTGCCACCAGCCGGCTGACGCCGGCCGTTCGCCCGGTCATTCCGCCTTCATCGACTCGGGGCGGTGTCGGATCACGTCGCCGTCGACGAGGTAGACCACGTCCTCGGCGATGTTGGTGGCGTGGTCGGCGATCCGCTCCAGGTGCCGCACGGCGCTGAACAGCGACACGCCCGGCTCCACCAGGCTCGGGTCGGACTTCATCCGGGCGATCAGGTCGCGGATCATCTCGGCGTGCATCCGGTCCACCTGGTCGTCCATCCGCACCACCCGCCGGGCCAGCCGGGCGTCGAGGTTCACGAACGCGTCGAGCGCCTCGCGCACCATCGCCGTGGCGGTGTCGGTGATGCTCACCAGCTTGTCGGTGAGCGGCACCCCGTCGGCGCCGGGCGGGTCGGCGGCGAGCACGTCCGGCAGCCCGGCCAGCGCCTCGGCCCGCTCGGCGATGTCCACCGCCAGGTCGCCCATCCGCTCCAGGTCGGTGGTGACCATGAACGTGGCGGCGATGCGGCGCAGGTCGATGGCGACCGGCTGGTGCAGCGCCTGGATCTTCAGGCACTCCTCGTAGATGCCGTTCTCGAGCACGTCGATGGCCTGGTCGCCGGCGATGACCTCGGCGGCCAGCGCCCGGTCGCGGCCCTGGAGCGCCTTCAGCGCCGCGTAGATGGCCTCCTCGACGCGCGCCGCCATGCCGGTGACGCGCCGCTGGAGGTCGTCGAGGTCGCGGGTGAGGTGCTTGCCCATCGGAGGGAGCTTTCAGCTGTCAGCTTTCAGCCAGAAAGCCGAGTCGGAGGAACGGGGTTGGCGACGGACCGGAAGGTCTGGCTGACAGCTGATAGCTGACAGCTATCCTCCGTCACCCGAACCGGCCCGTGATGTAGTCCTCGGTCTGCTTCTCGCGGGGGTGGGTGAACAGCTGCTCGGTCGGGCCGGTCTCCACCAGCCGGCCCTCGTAGAAGAACGCCGTCGTGTCCGACACCCGCGCCGCCTGCTGCATGTTGTGCGTCACGATCACGATCGTGTAGTCGCGCTTCAGGTCGAAGATCAGGTCCTCGATCGCCTGCGTGCTCTTCGGGTCCAGGGCGCTCGCCGGCTCGTCCATGAGGAGGACTTCGGGGTCCGTCGCCAGCGCCCGCGCGATGCACAGCCGCTGCTGCTGGCCGCCGGATAGCTCCAGCGCGCTCGCGTGGAGGCGGTCCTTCACCTCGTTCCACAACGCCGACTGCTTCAGGCAGCGCTCGGCGAGGTGGTCCAGCCGCGCCCGGTCGCGGACGCCGCTGACGCGCGGGCCGTAAACCACGTTCTCGTAGATCGACTTCGGGAACGGGTTCGACTTCTGGAACACCATGCCGACCCGGCGGCGCAGGTCCACGAGGTTCTGACCCGGGGCGTACACGTCGCGGCCTTCGAGGAGGATGTGGCCGCCGAGGCGGGTGCCGTCGATCAGGTCGTTCATCCGGTTGATGCACCGCAGCAGCGTGCTCTTGCCGCAGCCGCTCGGGCCGATGAACGCCGCCACCGACTTCTCGGGGACGGTCAGCGAGATGTCGAACAGCGCCTGCTTGGGGCCGTACCAGAAGTTCACGTCCTTGACGGCGAGCCGGTCGGCGCCCGGCGGGGCGGTGCCGAACCCGGACTGGTTGGACGCCGCCCGGGTGACGATGATGTCCGAGAACAGGCGGGTCACGGCGCGGCTCCGGCGCGTGGGGGGGTCGCCTCTGTTTTACCCCCGGTGTGTGAAGAATGCGCGAAGTCGCTCCGGTTCCGCCGCTCGCGGCGGTGCAAGCGCTGCAACGCCGCGAGCGGCGAACCGGGGAAAGTTTCGAGTTGCGAGTCGGCTTCGTCGAAGCTAATATCACCATCAGCCGTATCTCGGACGGTGCGGCCCCCGCCGGTGGTTTCCGAATCGCCCAACCTCCCACCCACCACCAACACGTCCGCGGAGTCACGACCATGCTCACGTTCTGGGGCGGTAAGCAGAAGTCCTGCGACGGCGAGTCCCGCCGGAACTTCCTCCGCGTCGGCGCGTTCGGCGCCGGGCTCACCCTCGCGGACATGCTCCGCGCCCGCGCCGCCACCCAGGCGCCCGGCGCCCCGACCCGCAGCTCGCAGAAGTCGGTCATCATGGTGTACCTGCCCGGCGGCCCGAGCCACATGGACATGTACGACCTCAAGCCCGACGCCCCGGTCGAGTTCCGCGGCGAGTTCCGGCCGATCGCCACCAACGTGCCCGGCGTGCAGATCAGCGAGCACATGCCGCTGCAGGCCCGCATGATGGACAAGCTCGCCATCGTCCGCTCGCTGGTCGCCGTCGACGAGCACTCCGACTCGAACGTGATGACCGGGTTCAGCGAGAACGTCAACCGCACCGCCACCGGCGGTCAGCACCCATCCATCGGCTCGGTCATCAGCCGCACCCGCGCCGGGGCCAACGCCGACGTGCCGCCGTTCGTCAGCCTCCGCGGCATGAGCATCGGCACCGAGCCCGGGTTCCTCGGCATCTCGCACCGGCCGTTCACCGCCGAGGGCCCCGGCATTCAGAACCTCCGCCCGAACGGCGCCGCCGACCGCATGGGCGAGCGCCGCGACCTCCTCGGCCGGTTCGACACCGTCCGCCGCGACATCGACGCCAGCGGCACCATGAGCGGCATGGACGCGTTCAGCCGCCGGGCGTTCGACATGATCAGCAGCGGCACCGTCCGCCAGGCGCTCGACCTGAAGAACGAGGAGCCGCGCAGCCGCGACCGGTACAAGGGCGTCGAGCAGTTCCTCACCGCCCGCCGCCTCGTCGAGGCCGGCGTCGGCTGCGTCACGCTCAGCTACGGCGGGTGGGACACGCACGAGTCGAACTTCGTCCAGCTGCGGCGGCAGCTGCCGAACCTGGACCGCGGCGTCGCCCACCTGGTGCAGGACCTGCACGACCGGGGGATGCAGGACGACGTGATCGTGGTGGTGTGGGGCGAGTTCGGGCGGACGCCGAAGGTGAACTCGAACATGGGCGGCCGCGACCACTGGAGCCCGGTGATGAGCGCGCTGGTGGCCGGCGGCGGGCTGAAGATGGGCCAGGCGGTCGGCAGCAGCTCGGCCCGCGGCGAGTACCCGAAGGACCGGCCGTACAAGGTGCCGCACCTGCTCAGCACGGTGTACCAGGCGATCGGCATCGACCCGAGCCACACGTTCCTCAACGGCGCCGGCCGGCCGATGTACATCCTCGACGACCGCGCCACCGTGACCGAGCTGGTGTGACGGTCGCGGCGACGTGACGCGGGCGAGCCGGGGGCGTGAGCCCCCGGTTTCTTTGTTTCGGGCGCGGCTCTTGGCTCGGGGCTTGAAGCCCGGAGGGCGCCTTCGCTAGCCCGGGGTGGCAACCCCGGGCGGCGTCCACGGTGATCCGGGGCGCTCGACACTTCGAACTCCGCCGCAGGCCGCCCGGGGCTTCCGCCCCGGGCTAACCAAGACGCCCTCCGGGCTCAAACCTGCCGGGTCTGGTATCCTGTCAGAAACCGGGAGGCCTCCCCGTGCCCCGCCGCGGGTTCACGCTCATCGAGCTCCTCGTCGTCATCGCCATCATCGCGGTGCTGGTCGGGCTGTTGCTGCCGGCCGTGCAGAAGGTGCGGGCGGCGGCCAACCGCGCCCGCGACCTCAACTCGCTCAAGCAGCTCGGCGCCGCCGTCCACAACTACGCCGGCACCCACGGCTCCCTGCCGCCGGCGCGCACGTGGGAGAACGGCAACGTCCGCTGGTGGTTCGCCCTGTGCGACACCGCCGGCACCCAGATCGACTTCACCCGCGGCCACCTGATGCCGTTCGTCGAGAACAACCAGGCCTTCCTCCGCAACCCGGCCCGGGCGCCCGGGAAGGTGTTCGTCACGTTCGACGCCGGCACCGGCGGGTACGCCTACAACTACCGCTACCTCGCCCCCCTCACCCCCAGCCCGCCGGCCGACGGCACCCTGCCGACGAGCCCCGAGGTGTGGCTGCCGGTGAAGGTGGAGCACGTCGGCAGCACGTCGCAGACGGTCTGCTTCGCCAACGCGGCCGGTACGACGCCGGACCCGCGGCCGACCGGCCAGCCGAGCTCGATCGAGGTGGCGGTGATGGAGCCGCCGGGCCGGCGCTACCCGACCGTCCACTTCCGGCTGGACCACAAGGTGGCGAACGTGCTGTTCGTGGACGGGCACGTCGAGGCGCGGACCGACCGGACGCGGAACACACCGGCGCCGGCCGACCCGGCGGCTGTGGTGGCCCTGCGGGACGACCAGAACATCTT
>DASPHQ010000978.1:0-4341 GCA_035629595.1 Urbifossiella sp.
GGCTGTCTTCAGCGGTTTGGGGACGAGCGTCACGGTCACGACGTGTACACGTCGCCCACGACATTCCGAGTCGGCATCGCACGCCCGAAGGCGTCGGCGATGCGGGCGACTGTCTGCGGCGTTATCGGCACCCGCACGAAGCCGGCGTCGCTAACGACAACCAAGTAGTCGGGCATCACCTCGAAGGCGGCAGCGTGCCCGTGCGCAGTCGCCGTCACGATGTGGAGTTGCAAGAAGCCAGCATTCCTTCCTTTTGGTCCACTCCATTACTAACACCGATACGAACGACAGCTGACAGCCCGCGGTGAACGGGTCGGTCGGGTTGAATCCGAGCACTACGAGCCACGCCACCGCGAAGGCGTTCGCGGGCCGCTGCGGCCGCCGCAGCACGCTTGCCCCGCAGACCACCGCCACCATCACCGCCGCGCGAACGGCCGACGGCCGCCCGCCGGTGAGGACCGCGTAGCCGATCAGCAGCAGTGCCACCGCCCACGCCCCGTACCGCCGACGCACACCCGCGAGCCGCAGTACGAACCACGCGAACACCGAGAGCACGACGAGGTGCTGGCCCGAGATCGCCAGGACGTGAACGACACCGGTGCGGACGTAAGCGTCCCACTCGGCGCGGTCGAGCGCCGTCCCGTCGCCGAGGAGCAGCGCCGCCGCGAGCCCGGCCTCGTCGGCGTCGATCGCTTCCGTCAGGGTTCGCGTGCCCCAGCCGCGCACGGCCGCGACCCGACCGAGGGGCGAGCGCCGCCAGCCCTCGTCGAGCCGCGTCACGGCTTCGACCGAGCCGCGGCCGCGTAACTGCGCGGTGACGCGGCGGTCGCGCAGCAGGTCCGCGTAATCGACCTCGCCGGGGTTCGACGGCCCGTCCGGCAGGGACAGCAGCGCCACGACTTCGACCGTGTCGCCGAGGTGAAGGCCGTCGAGCCGGCCGTCCACGGTGAGTTTCGCGCGGCCGCTCGCCGGGCGCCAGCCATCGCGGGTTTCGACCGCCGTCACGGCCAGGATCGTGGACGCGGTCGGGGCCGGCGTTCGCCCCAGAAGCGGGTCGGGCCGCGGCGCGCGGAAGCGCATCGGCTCCTCGTCGAGCGTGCCGCGGACGCGCGCCGGCGCCGGCCGGGCGGTGGCGAAGCCGGCGATGTCGTCGGCCGCGAAGGCGGTGCGGTGCGTCTGGTGATGTGCCGCGGCGAGGCCCACTGCCGCTAGCCACAGCCACGCCGCCCGCCTCGACACGCCCCACGCCACGAGCCCGCCGACTGCGACGAGTAGTTCCGCGGCCAGCGCGGGTTGTGCGTACCGGTCGATCACCAGCCCGAGCGCCGCGGCCAGCGCGACCGGCACCAGCGGCGCGCGGGCGAACTCGCGCCAGGCCGGTTCGGGGGTCGCGGTAGTGTCGCCCATGCGCTCCTGTTTCGCCGCAGAGAGCGCACACGTCCAGCGAAAACCGTCCCGACACTTGGCGAAGCCGCGGCGGCGTCGTGAAATGCCGGCATGGAGTCCGTCCACGTCCGCCTCGGGCCGCGGTCCTACGAGATCGCCCTCGCCACCGCCGTACCCGCCGGCGTCGGCCCGTTCGCCCGACGGGTTCTGCCGACCTCCACCGCCGCGCTCGTCGTCGCCGACACCAACACTGCCGCTCTCGCAGGTACCGTCGCGGCCGCACTGAACGACCACGGCTTTCGCGTCTCCGACATCACCGTCCCGGACGGGGAAGGCTCGAAGTCACTCGCCGAACTGTCGCAGCTGTACGACGCCCTGTACGCGATGGCCGCCGACCGCCGCACCGCGGTCGTCGCGGTCGGCGGCGGCGTCGTCGGCGACCTCGGGGGCTTCGCCGCCGCGACGTACAACCGCGGCCTGCCACTGCTGATGGTGCCGACCACGCTGCTGGCTATGGTCGATTCGTCGGTCGGCGGCAAGACGGGCGTCAACCACCCGAAGGGGAAGAACCTCATCGGCGCGTTCCACCAGCCGGCCGGCGTGTGGATCGACACCGCCTTCCTCGACACGCTCCCCGACCGCGAATTCCGCAGCGGACTGGCCGAGGTCGTGAAGTACGGCGTCATCCTCGACGCGCCGTTCTTCGAGTACCTGGAGGCGAACGCCGCCGCGCTGCTGGCCCGCGACGCGGCGGCGCTTCGTCACGTCGTCGGCCGGTCGTGCCGGCTCAAGGCCGACGTGGTGGAGCGCGACGAGCGCGAGGAAACGGGTCTGCGGGCGGTGCTGAACTACGGCCACACGTTCGCCCACGCATTCGAGACGGTCGGCGGCTACGGCGGCTGGCTCCACGGCGAGGCGGTCGCCGCCGGCATGGTGTGCGCCGCCCGCCTCGCAGAACGGCACGGCCTCGTCGGCCCGGACCTCGGTAAACGCCAGCTCGCACTGCTGACGGCGCTCGGCCTGCCGACCGCGCCGAAGCGCGAGTGGCCCGCCGACGAGCTGATCGCCGTGATGCGCCGCGATAAGAAAGCGGCCGGGGGCAAGCTGCGGTTCATCCTGCCGACGCGGCTCGGCGAGGTGCGGCTGTTCGACGACGTGCCCGAAGCCCTGGTCCGCGACGTGCTGGCCGCGCCATGACCGACGCGACCGCGGCGGCCTGGATACGCCCGAAATTGTGGATCGGCTTGGCGACGGCCGTCGCCGTGTGGGCCACGTGGGTCGGCAGCCTGGCCTACGGCGGCTGGAAGCGCGACGCCGACGGGATGCTCCTCTGCGCGGATCACATCGCCTTCTATTCCGCCGCAACACTCCTGCGTGAAGGCCGGCCCGCCGAGTTGTACCACCACCCCGCGCTCGGCGAGGTGCAGCAGCGCGTCACGCTGCCGGACGGGCGGTGGGACTACTTCATGGCCTACCGCAACCCGCCGTTCTACGCGCTGCTGTACGTCCCCACCGCCGGCCTGCCGCTCGTCGGCAGCGTCCTCGTGTGGATGGCGATCAGCTTCGCGGCGATCGGCTTCGCGGCGTGGTGCCTCCGTCCCGAGCGGCCGTGGCAGGTGTTTGGGTGGGCGCTGGCGTTCTTCCCGGTCTTCACGGCCATCACGTTCGGGCAGAACACGCCGCTGAGCCTCGCCGTGTTCGCCGCCGTGTACCGGTTGTCGGCCGACCGCCGGCCGTTCGCGGCCGGGCTCGCCGCCGGGCTGCTGTGGTACAAGCCGCAACTCCTCATCGGCCTGTTCGTGTGGTGGGGGCTGGCCCCTCGGCGGCACCTGGGCGAGTGGCTCGGCGTCGGCGTCACCGGGTTGGTGTTGGCGGCGCTCTGTTGGCTCGTCATCCCGGAGGCGAGTTGGGCGTTCGTCGAGTCACTGCGGACGAACGTCGGCTACGGTGGCGAGAACGAGTGGAACCTCCACTCGCCGCGGAAGTTCTGGGACATCCTCCTTCCCGCCGCGCCACCTGAGCTCCGCGTCGGCCTCACCCTGCTGTGCGCCGCCGCGGCGCTCAGCGGCGCCGCGTGGCTGCGGGGGCGGACCGGCGGGCCGCTCGCGGTGATGTTCCCGACCTCGGTGTTCGTGACGCTCTGGGTGTCGCCGCACACGCTCATCTACGAGTGGGCGCTGCTCGTCGCCGCGGCCGTCGTGCTGTGGGACCGGCTGCCGGCCCGCCGCGACACCTGGCTGACGTGGTTCACCGTGGCCTGGCTGGGGCTCACTGTCAGCACCACGGCGACGCTCGTGCAGAAGCGGGCGCTCGACCTGCCGGTGCTGTTCCAGCTCAGCATCCCGGTTCTGGCGGTCGTTGGGTACCGGTTGTTCCGGGCGCTCGGCGACCGGCGGCCGGTCCCGGCAACTTGAATCCGCGGCGCCGGCCCGCGAGAATACCAGGGTACGAGCCCGCCCACGCGCCCCTCCCCTCGACGGACCCCCCGCACATGGCCCCGCGGCGCGTCGGACTGTGGATGATCGGAGCCTGCGGCGGCGTCAGCGCCACGACCGCCCTCGGCCTGTCCGCGCTGGCCCGCGGCCTCACCCCGACCACCGGCCTCGTCACCGCCCTCCCCCGCCTCGCCGCCCTCGACCTCGACGAGCCCGCCGCGTTCGTCGTCGGCGGCCACGACGTGCGGCAGGCCACGCTCGTGTCCGCGGTCCGCGAACTCCACCGCCGGTCCAACGTGTTCGACGAGCGCACCGTCGCGGCGTGCGCCCCGGACCTGGAGGCGTGGTCGGTGAACGTCCGCCCCGGGGTGGCGTTCCGCCCGAACGCCGCGCTCGCCGCGCTCGCCGACCGGCCGGACGTGCGTACCTTCCCGACGCCGCGGGCCGCGATCGACCAGGTGCAGCGCGACCTCCGCGCCTTCCGGCAGGATCACAAGCTCGACCAGCTCGTGGTCGTGAA
>DASPHQ010000979.1:0-8427 GCA_035629595.1 Urbifossiella sp.
GCCGCCGGGCGGTCGGCCGGGAGCACCACCGCGGCCGGACCGGCGGTCACGGCCGCGGCGACGGCGGCGCGGTCGAGCCCGACCGCGATCACTGTGCCCTTGCGGGCGTAGTGGACGGCCGCCTTCCACGGCAGCTCCGCCCCCGGCAGTGACAGCACGGTGACACCGTCGATCGCCTCGGAGGACGGCTGCACCGGCTCGCCGCCGGCGGCGTCCGCGACGAGTTCCGGCAGAACCTTCTCCCACCCGGCCGCGACCTCGGCCGTCTCCGTATGGAGGACGACCGTCGGCAGCGCGGGGACGCCCTTGCTCAGTTGCTGCTGCTTCGGGGCGAACAGGGTCACCGCCGTCGTCCGGCCGATGAGGCCATCGGTCAACGGCGTCTTGGTGCGGGTCTCGAACTCCTTCAGTGCCTCGCCGGGCGTGCGGCCGAGCGTGCCGGACGCCTTCGCCGCCGCGTCGAGGAGGCCGATCACGGCTGCGGCCCGGCCCTTCTCGGGGAACGTCACCGTCGCGGCGAACGCACCCGCGCCGGAGGCGTGGCCGAGCAACTCCGCCTTCACCCCGGGGCCGGACAGGAGCGCCAGCAGCGGGCTGGCGGCGTCGGGGGCGAACGTCGCGGTCAGGTCGGCGACGAGGCCGCCGTCGCGGAACCGGAGGGTGCCGCTGACGTGGCGCACGCCCTTGTCGTTGGCGACCAGCCGGAACCAGCCGACGGCGTCGGCTTCGGGTCCGCCGTCGGCCGCGCGGGCGGCGTCGAGCTTGGTGACGAGGGCGGCGGCGTCGGCGTAGACGAACAGCCCCGGGCCGGCGCTGGCGTCGCGGGCGGCCTTGAACGCCGCGACGCCGCCGAGCGCGGGGCCGCCTTTGCCGCGGAAGCGCGTCAGCACCGCGGCCACGGCCGCCTTGCTGGTGCCGTACACGAACAGCCCCGGGGTGTACGCCGCGGTCGCCTCGTAGCTGCCTTCCGCCGGCGGCTTGCTGTTGTCGATCTTCGGCATGCCGGTCATCGGGTCGAACGTCTGCTGCGGGAGGCGGAACTGGTACACCGGCACGCCGTCCTCGATGGCGACGCGGCGGACGTGGGCCAGCGCCAGGAACCCGCGGGCGGCGAGCCCGGCGGCGGCGCTGTCGCCGGTGAGCACGGCGACGGCCGCCTCGGGGTCGCCGCTGGTGGTGAACCCGGTGACGCCGGCCGCGACGCCGCCGAGGCGGCCGACCTCGGACGCGAGTTCGGGCGACGCCAGGAGCCCGAGTACGGCCAGCTGCGGCTTGCCGAGGATGTCGTGCGTCGTCTTGGCGGCGTCGCGGCGGGCGTCGACGAACTTCGCCACGTCCGCCAGCGGGCTGCCGGCGAGCGCGGCGGTGAGTTGGGGGGCGAGTTTCGCCGCGTCGCGGACCTCGACGTAGGCGAGGGTGTCGGCCGGGAACAGGTCGGCCGGCCCGTCCGCGCGGGCCGGGGCGGCGGCGGCGAGGGCGGCGAGAACGGACCAGGCGAGGCGGTTCACACGAGGGCTCCGTACGGTGGGGCGGCCCACGAAGGGACTCAGCGCCGCGGCGTCAGCCGCGCCAGCGCGGCCGCGGCCTCGGTCGTCAGCCTATGGTTCGCCGGACCCGCGGCCCACCGCGCCAGCACGTCGCGCGCGGCCGGGGTGCCGATCGTCTCCAGCACCTCCGCGGCCCGGATCGCGCGAAGGTCGTCGGGCCGCGTCGGCGGCGCGGCGAGCCGGTCGAGCAGGTCGCCGGCCAGCCGCCGCACCTCCGCGGACGGCGGGGCGTCGGCGACGGCCCGCAGCGCCGGCCCGGCCTCGGCCCCGATGTCGCCGAGCTCCCGCACCGCGGCCTGCCGCGTCGGGAACTCGGCGTGCCCCAGGTCGGCCACCAGCCGCGAGACCCGGCCGGCCTGCACGGCTGTCGGCACCGCGACGCGCTCGCCGAGCAGTTTCACGGCCGCGTCGGGCGTTCGCTGGAGGTACGCGATGCCGCGGTGGGCGGCCGCCGGGTCCGGCGAGGCGAGGAGGCCGAACGCCTCGTCCGCACCCGCGACGGCGGCCGCCTGCGCCGGCCGGGCGGTCGCGTCCCACACCAGCGCCGTGCCGTCCACCGACGCCGATAGCAGCCGCGAGCCGTCGGCCGAGAAGCGGACGCCGGTCACGTTCCCCTCGTGCCGGTCGAAGGCGACCAGCGCCTCCCCCGTCGCCACGTCCCACAGCGTCACCACCCCGTTCACACCGCCGGTCGCCAGCCGCGACCCGTCGGGACTGAACGCGGCGCAGACGAACGCCGCCTCGCCGTCGGGGGTGCTGCTGAGGAGCCGGCGGGCCGTGGTCCCCGTGCGCAGGTCGAACAGTACGACCTCGTCCAGGCTGTAGGCCGCGAGCCAGCGGCCGTCGGCCGAGAACGTCACGTCCTGCGGGATAGCCGGGTCGGGCAGTTCGAACCGCTTCCGCCCCGTCGCCACCTCCCACACCGTCACCGGGGTCGTGGCCACCGCGACCAGACGCCCGTCGGCCGACAAATCCCCCCAATGCCTCGGTCCGTCGTGCCGGCCGACGGCGAACGACCGCACCACCGCCCCTGTGCGCGTGCTGTAGAGGCCCGTGGTGGCGGTGCCAAAGATGCCGAGCTGCGTCGCGTCGGTCGGCGAGAAGGTCACGCCCGGAGCTTCGCCCGCCGCCAGCACGAACCGGGCGACCACCTTTCGCTTCACCACGTCGCGGACGTGCAGTTCCGGCTCGTCGCCCACCTTGCCGAGCCCCGCCGCGAGGCCGGAGCGTGCGTCCCAGACCACCAAATGGTTGGTCTCGAACCCGGTCTCGAACGACGCCCCAGGCGCCCCGGTCGCCGGGTCGAACGTCACCACCGAGCCTTCTGCCGAGAGGGCCGAGGCGACCTTGCCGTCGGCCGAATACCCCGGGTCGCACAGGGGCGACCGTCGTTCCACGGCCGGGCCGGTGCCGTCGCGCGGGTTCCACACGCGGATGCCGCCGGTGTCGTCCATCGCCGCCACCCACGCCCCGTCCGCGGCGATCGCCAGCGGCGGCTCCGCGGCCACGCCGTTCGGGGCGGACCAGCCCTCCTTCTCCTGCCCCGTCGCGGCGTCGAGACGTGACACGCTGCCGTCCTCCTGCGCCGCCAGGATCGATTTACCGTCGGCCGTGAAGCGCGCGGCGAACACCGGGGCTTCGGGGGCATGGAACCCTTCGACCGGTTCCTCGGAGTCGGTGTGAAACAGCGCCACCGGGCCGCCGGCGATCGCGAGCCGGCTGCCGTCCGGGGAGAAGCTGAAATCGACGTGGTCGCCCGGCGCCGGGTACGTCCGCACCCGCCGGCGGGTGGCGAGGTTCCACAGCCAGACGCCGGTGCGCGGGCCGGCCGCGGCGACCCACCGGCCGTCCGGCGAGAACACGATCCGCTGCGGCGGCTGGTCGCCGGGCACCTTCAACTCCGCGGTGCGGTCGCCGGTCGCAAGGTCGATGAGGACGACGCCGGCGGGGACCGCGGCGGCAAAGACCTTGCCCCCAGGGTGGACCGCGAGCGCGGACGCGCCCTCCGGCGGCAGGGTGTGCGGCGGCAGCGTGCGGACGCGACCGCCGTCGAACGGCGCCCACACCCGGGCCTGCCCCTCGAACGCGAACAGCACGGTCCGGTCGGGGGCGACGGCGGCGGCGGCGACCGGGACGTTCAGGCGGGCCGCCTCTTTCCCCGTCGCCGCCTCCCAGACGCGGAAACCGTCCTCGGTCGCGGACGTGCTCAGGAAGTGCTTGCCATCGGGCATGAAGCCGAGCGCCGTGAGGGCGCCGCCGTGGCGCAACCGGACCGAGCCGAAGCGGGCGACCGCCCCCGCCGGGAGGAGGTCGCCGTGGCGGTCGGGTTTGCGCGCCGCAGCCGGTGGCGGGGCCGCGGGGCGAGACGGCCGACCGCCCCGGTCGGAGCGCCCCGTCGGGATGGGGAGGGCCGGCTGCGGGTTGGGCGCGGCCGGCGGCTGGCCCATCGCCGGGAGCGCGGCGAGGGCGACCAACACGGCAACGGTCCGGGCACGCGGCATCACTTCCCCGGCGTGAGTTCGGTGCGGCTCGTCCACGCCAGCGCATTGACCAGGAGGCGGACGAAGTTCGGGTCGCGGAAGTCGTCCGGGTGGCCGAGCGACGTGTAGAACACGCGCTGGTTGCCGCGCTCGCGAAGCCACGCCACCGGCTCATCCTGCTTCGGGATGGCGCCGCGGAGGAGCACGGTCACGTCCTGCGCCACCGCCGCGTTCTTGTACAGGCTGCCGTTCGACTTGAACGCCGCGACGCCTTTCAGGATCGCGTGGTTCCGCGCCGCCTTCTCGGGCGTGATGTCGGCGACCACGCCGGCGCCGAAGTGCCCCTTGTAGTCGCCGCCGAACACGTCGGCGTCCATCTGCAGCCAGTTCTGGAAACCGTGGCTCGCCGTCCGCACGCCGACGACCGGCTTCCCCGACGCGACGTACTTCTGGACGCGCTCCAGGTCCGCCCCCTCGAGCTTCAGCCGGCGCGTGAAGAACACCGCCACGTCGGCCTTGTCGAGCGCCTCCAGCCCCGGCAGCGTCGTGTCCTTTTCGGCCTTCGCCTTCACGGTGACGCACGCGACCGGGTACGTCGCCTCCAGGTGCTTCGCGAACGCGGCCAGCGACTCGTCCGACTTGTACTCCAACGACCCGGACACGAGCACGACGCGCAGCTTCGCCCTCCCCGCCGGCGCGGCCGGCTCCACCTTCCGCGGCGGGTCGGCCACGAGGTACGCGAACAGGTCGGCGACCTGGGCGTCGGTGAGGGTGTCGAGCAGTTTCTCGGGCATCAGCGACACCGCCGACGGCGTCAGCGTCTCGACGTCCGCCTTCGCCAGAACGGTCCGCACCGGCTGGTCGTTGACGACATTCACCAGCGTGACCGAGTCGCCGGCCGACGGCTCGACGATGCCGGACAGCCGACGGCCGTCGTGCGTGCCGACGTTCTGCACGACGAATTCGGGGCGGATGTACCCGGACGGATCGACGATTTGGGCCAGCATGTAGCCGCGGTTCTTGCGGTCGGCGGTAGTGAGGTCGGGGCCGACCTTGCCGCCCTCGCCGTGGAGCGTGTGGCAGGCGGCGCAGTGCTTCGTGTACAGGGTCTTGCCGCGGCCGGCGTCGGCCCCCTTCTCGCGGCTCACGGCGACGTTCAGCCACGAGATGCGGGCCTGCTTCTCGCCGGCGGTCGCGGCCTGGAGCTTGCCGAAATGCTTCTCGACCAGCGTGGTGAGCACCGGGTCGCTCAGCCCGACCGCGGCCTTGGCGTGCTCGACCGTCAGGTCGGCTTTCGGGAACGAACCCGCCTCGACGCGGCGGAACAATTCCTTCCCCCACGTCGGTCGGCTGAGGAGGAGTTGCACGCCGCGCCGCTTCACCGTCGGCGACCAGCCGCTGTAGGAGTCGAGAATGAGGGGCGCGACCGCGGCGTCGTCGAACGCTTCGAGCCCGCCGAGGAAGCCGACGCGAAGGGCGTCCGACTTCGCCTTCCCGAGCTGGTCGCGGAACGTGGACAGCGTGCCGTCGGGCTTCACCTGCTTGGCGAGGTCGATGGCCTTCACCCGCGTGGCTTCCGGCAGCGTCTCGTCGGTAACGCGCTCCATCACCGCCCTCCGGGCGTCCGGGTCGCTCATGCGGGCGAGCACCTCGAGCAGCGTCTCGTCGGCCGGTCGCTTCTTACGAAATGCCGCCAGCGGTTCCCGGAGGTGCTCGGGGATCGCGGGTAGTACGCGTCCCTGGAGTGCCGCGGAGACGCCCTTGATGAGCGGGTCCGGCCCCGGCTCGGCCCAGTGGTTGAAGAGGCTACCCAGCACCTGCGGCCCGTGAGCCAGGTCGTCTGCCATCAGCCGTCGGGCGACTCGCTCGGCCAACTGGCGCTGGAATGAGTTGGGCTCTCGTCGGTGCGGGGGGAGGGCGGCGATCCCGGCCTCGGTGTAGTCCGCGGTCAAAGCGCTTTCGGCCGCCCACCAGGTGAGCAGCGGCAGGTGCGGGTCGCCGGCCGCGGCCGGGTTGGTGGCCAGGACGGCAGCAACGCTCGCGCCGACGAGCGGATCGAGTCGACGCGCCATACATGCGAGTTGTGCCAGCACGATCGGATCGCGTTCGGTCACGGCGAGCCGATAGAATCGGTCGATCGGCAGTCGGCCGTCTTCGGTCTCACCGAGGAGTCGCACCGCCCAGGCCCGGACGTGGGCATCGGGATGGTCGAAGAGGGAGAGACCGTCGAGGGTTTGGAAGCCGCCGGAAACGAACAGTGCCCACAGCGCCTCCAGCGCGGATTCGCCTCTCTCAGCCTTGACTCTTTCGCGGAGGAGCGCATCCCCGGCCCGGTCGCGCCGCTCGGCAAGCACCAAGCGGGCCTCGTTCCGCCACCACTTGTTGGAGTTGCCGAGTTCGGCGATCAGCTCGGCCGTCGGCAGCTTGCGAAGATTCTTCACGACCGGCTTCGGGGTGCCGCCGTACTCGAGCCGGTAGACGCGCCCGTTCGTGCGGTCCCAACTGTCCACCGGGTCGAGGTGCGCCGCCCGCTTGTCGGTAAAGTCCACGATGTAGACGCACCCGTCCGGCCCCTGGAGGCAGTCCACGGGGCGGAAGTGGTTGTCGTCCGTCTCGATCAGCTCGCCGCCGTGGCTCGCCTTGAACGACGCCCCCACGGGGTCGAGCTTGTGCCAGTAGACGGCGTTCGACAGCAGGTTTGCAGCGATGTACTGATTGCGGTAGCGCTCGGGGTAGCGGTCGGCCTGATAGACGACGCCGCCGCAGGTGACGTGGCCGCCGCGGAATCCGGTGTACGGGACGTGGTCGAAGTAGCCGTAGGCGTGCGCGTTGTGCAGTGGGCCGTGCTTCGAGAAGCCCTTGATGTAGTAGGCGTAGGGGAACTGGTGGAGGCACGCGAAGCCGCCCCAGTTGGTGCCCGCGATGGCCTGGCCGTGGCGGTCAAAGTCGAGGCCGTACGTGTTGCCGCCGCCCTCGCTGAACAGCTCGAATCGCCGCGTCAGCGGATGATACCGCCACAACCCCTGCTGGAACTCGACGACGGGTTCGTTGGGCTGTGCCGGGTTGCGGATGCGGCAGGTGCTGGTGCTTCCCGCGGCGCCGTAGAGCCAGCCGTCCGGCCCCCACTGGAGCGAGTTCGCCAGCGAGTGCGTGTCGTCCATGCCGAAGCCGGTGAGCAACACCTCGGGATTGCCGTCGGGCACGTCGTCGGCGTTGCGGTCGGCGTAGAAGAGCAGGAACGGCGGCTGCGCGACGTAGACGCCGCCGTGGCCGAGGCAGAAGCCGCTGGCGATGTTCAGCCCGGTGACGAAATCCTTCGACTTCCGGTAGACGCCGTTCTCGTCGGGGTCGCTGAGGATGGTGAGGCGGTCGGCCCCCTTTGGGCCGTGCGGTGGCGGCTCCGGCACGCGGTCCCAGACGATGCGGAGGTACTGATCCTGGCGGACCGGCTTGAGCCCCGCGTAGTTCGGGTACTGGAGATACTGAAGCACCCACATGCGGCCGCGATCGTCGAAGCTGATGCTGACCGGCTGGCGGATCATCGGCTCCGACGCGACGCACGTGACGGAGAAGCCCTCCGGGAGCTTCATCCGCTTCACGGCGTCAGCCGCACTCGGGCCATCGGCCACGACGTGCGCGGGAAGCAGGAGTGCCAGGACGGCGGGGAGGAGGAAACGACGAGGCATCGCGACGGGCTCCGGTCACGAGGCGGGGGCAGTAGCAGCATCCGGGATCGGACGCGGGATTGCAAGGGGACGGGTGAAAAGAAGAGGCCTCCCGCAACCGAGGTTGCGGGAGGCCTTGAGTTATGCCGGCGATGACCTACTCTCGCGCTGGACGCACTACCATCGGCCCCGGGTGCTTATCGGCCGTGTTCGGGATGGGAACGGGAGTTTCCACCCGGGCATGGTCACCGGCAATCTTGGTGCGGGGGCGCCTCTCGGCTCCCCCGCGTGTACGGGAGGCGACGTGGTGATGCGGGGCGGTGTGCGGTGTGTGCTACTTCCACAATGTTTCGTGGCCGAGGCCCGTGTCTCCCCGGGTGTCCGGGGGGAGGGGCGGTGCGGCCAAACGGTCGGCTGTTAGTACCGGTCGGCTGAGCGCGTCGCCGCGCTTGTACGTCCGGCCTATCGACCCGGTCGTCTCCCGGGAGCCTTCACCTTACGGACCGAGACCTGATCTAGGGGGGAGTTTCACGCTTATATGCCTTCAGCGTTTATCCGTTCCGCACGTGGCTACCCGGCGGTGCCGCTAGCGCGACAACCGGCACACCAGGGGTGCGTCCCTCCCAGTCCTCTCGTACTAGGGAGGAAGCCCCGCGAGTCTCGTCCGCCCGCAGCAGATAGGGACCGACCTGTCTCACGACGGTCTAAACCCAGCTCACGTACCACTTTCATCGG
>DASPHQ010000980.1:0-6715 GCA_035629595.1 Urbifossiella sp.
GGTTCAGCAGCGGCGGCAAGGTTGCGGCCGGCGTCGTGTTCGTCGGCCACGGCATCACCGCCCCGAACCTCAAGTACGACGACTACGCCAGCGTCGACGCCAAAGGGAAGTGGGTGATCGTCGTCCGCCGCACGCCGCGGCCGACCGAGAAGGGCGAGAAGCGGTTCGACACCGCCACCCCCGCTGGCGAGGACAGCCCCTACGCCGCACTGCGGATGAAGCTCGACAACGCCCTCGAACACAAGGCCGCGGGCGTCATCTTCGTGAGCGACCCCGAGACCGCCGCCTTCGGCGACGACCGGCTCATCCCGTTCGACGACCACAAGTACATCGACGTGACGAAGCGGCTGCCCGTGCTGCACATGAAGCGGGCCGCGGCGTCGCGGCTGCTCCAGGCCGCGCTCGGCAAGACGCTCGTGCAGCTCGAAGCGGAGAACGACAAGGATTTGAAGCCGGTGTCGGCCGAGCTGCCCCGCTGGACCGGCGAAGGCGACATCGGCGTCAGCCGCAAGGAGGTTCAGGTCAAGAACGTCGTCGGCGTGCTGGAGGGCTCCGGCCCGCTGGCCGACGAGACGGTCGTGATCGGTGCCCACTACGACCACCTCGGCTACGGCAGTGGTCCCCTCAGCATGGGCGGCAACACCGCCCAGGGGAAGCTCCACTACGGCGCCGACGACAACGCCAGCGGCACCACCGGCCTGATGGAACTCGCCCGCCGCTTCGGGGTCAACAAGGAACGCCGCGGCCGGCGGATCGTGTTCGTCGCCTTCACCGGCGAGGAGCGCGGCCTCTACGGCTCGAAGTTCTACTGCGAGCACCCGGTCGTACCGCTGGCGAAGACGGCCGCGATGGTCAACCTCGACATGATCGGCCGGCTGCGGCCCGGCCCCGGCGACTGGCTCGGCCTCAGCACCAAGCAGCGGATGGTCGTCTACGGCACCGGCACCGGCGACACGTTCGAGCGCACGGTGTCGGCCGCGGAGTCGCGGTACGGGTTGAAGATCGTCAAGATTCCCGGCGGCATCGGCCGCAGCGACCACGAATCGTTCTACCGCAAGAAGGTGCCGGTGCTGTTCCTCTTCACCGGCCTCCACGACGAGTACCACCGCCCGACCGACATCCCCGAGACGATCGACGTTCCGGCGATGGCGACCGTCGTGGCGCTGTGCGAAGACCTGGTGCTCGACCTGACTTCGTCGCTCGCCCGGCCGCGCTACCAGGAGGCGGCCGGCGGCTTCGAGGACCCGCTGAACCCGCACGCGGGGACCGGCGTAAAGCTCGGGGCGGTGCGGCTCGGCGTCCGCCCCGACTACGGCTACATGGGCGGCGACGGGATGCGCATCGAAGGGGCCACCGCGGGCGGGCTCGCCCAGAAGTCCGGGCTGCAGGAAGGCGACGTGATCGTGGAGATCGCCGGGGTGCCGGTGCGGAGCGTGCAGGGCTACATGTCGGCGATGGCCACCCGGCGGCCGGGGCAGCAGTTCGAGCTGGTCATCCTCCGCGGCGGCAAGCGGGTGCCGCTGCGGGTCAACCCGTAGAGCGCGGCCCCGGCCGACTGCCGGGAGCGGAGCCCGGTCGGGTTCCGACGCCCGACGGCGACGGCGTGCCGTTCGTCAGCCGGGTGCGCATGGCGGCCTTGGTGCCGTCGGGCAGCGTCTCGTCGTCGGGAACGATCTTCGGCGGCCGGTCGCAGTCCAGGAGCACCTTGAAGCCGAGCGAGCGGAGGAGGGCGGTCGTCAGCGCCTCGCAGGTCGGGTAGCGGTCCTGCGGCACCGGGGAGAGCGCCCGGGCCAGGGCCAGCCGCTCGGCCGGGGCGAGCGCCGACAGGTCCGGGGCGCCGCGGCTGTACGACTTCGGCAGGTCGTCCACCGGGGCCGGCGGGAACGGGAAGCAGCCGACGCGGAGGACGTGGTACGTCACCGCCAGGCTGAACTGGTCGGAGTGGTCGGTCTGGTAGCCCTGCAACACCTCGGGGGCGGCGTAGTCGCGGGTGCCGTGCCGCGGGCACGGCGTCGTCGGGCCGCTCGTCGCCGTCGCCACCCCGTAGTCGGTCAGCTTCGCCACGTCGCCGAACAGCAGCACGTTGTTCGGCTTGATGTCGCCGTGCTGGAAGCCGACCTTGCGCCCGTCGCGGACGTGGCGGCGGGCGTTGAGAAAGTCGAGCGCCTGCCCGACCTGCCACAGGTAGAGCCCGAGCTGCGCCGGCGGGATCGGCTGGCGGAGCTCGTCGGTGTACAGGAACATCAGGTCCAGCAGCGTCGCCTCGGCCAGCTCCATCGCGGTGACGATGTAGCCGGGCACGGTAAAGACGGCGTGCGTGCGGACGAGGTACGGGTGGTCCATCGCCTGGAACGACTGCACGGAGCGGAGCTCGCGGGAGGTCGTGGCGGCGTTCGAGCTGAGCATGAACTTGAGGGCGACGGGGCCGGTGGGGGAGTCGGCCTCCCACACCTCGGCGAAGCCGCCGCGGCCGCGGACGCGCTTGAGCCGGTATCCCGGGGCCGGCTCGGCACCCGACCCGAGCGGGAACGCCCCGGGCGTGGTGGACCGGACTTTGGGGAAGAACGTCGTCACAGCGCCTCGCAGGTCCGGCAGGCACACCCCGGTCCGGGCCGGGTCCGCGGTAACCCTAGCACACGGTCGCATCGGACGCGCCGAGTGCAATCCGAAGATTCGGCTCCGGTCGAAAATCGTCCAATGTTCAGACGCCGGGCGGGCTTCCCAGCCCACCCAGGTTCACGGCCGGGAGGAGGCTGACGGACCACCGCACCGGACGGCCATTCTGGTACGGCATGACGCCGTGGAACTGAGGAAGCGTGAAGTCGAACACGAACGGCAGGAAGTGGCGGTCGCCTTCCCAGAGCGGGAGCTCGCCGACCCGGCTCACCTCGACCCATTCCAGGGTGCCTTCGGCGTTGGCGGCCGGCGGCGTGCCGTGGAAGGCGAACACGCGGAAGATAAAGCCGAACCAGTCCTCGCCGCCGGGGCCGAAGCCGGGCCACGACACCGTCCCCGCGAGCTGGATGGCGTCGCACTCGATGCCGGCCTCCTCCCGCAGCTCGCGCCGCATGCCGCTGACGACATCCTCGCCGGGGTCGAGTTTGCCGCCGAGGCCGTTGTACTTGCCGAGGTGCGCGTCGCCGGGACGGGCGTTCCGATGAACCATCAGCACCCGCCGGCGGTCCGGCGAGAACACGTAGCCGAGCGTGGCGAGAATCGGGGTGTAGGGCACGGGGGCGCGGTTGGTTGGTCGTCGGGGCCGCCGGGGGCGAACCCGGCCGGCCCCGTAACTTCTCTATAAGCCAACGAGAACGGGCGGGGTAGGCCGGGGAGGGGGCGGAATGCCGCGGGTGGTGCTGGCAATGAGCGGCGGGGTGGACAGCTCCGCGTCGGCCGTGCTGCTGAAGCGGCAGGGCTACGACGTGGTCGGCCTGTTCATGCGCACCGGCGTCGATCACCCCGGCGACCACTCGGCCGGCCGGCCCGACCGCAAGAAGGGGTGCTGCTCGGCGGTGGACGCCGGCGACGCCCGCCGCGTCGCCGACCGGCTCGACATCCCGTTCCATGCCCTCGACTTCGAGGCCGAGTTCGGCCGCGTCATCGACTACTTCGCCGCCGAGTACGCCCGCGGCCGCACGCCCAACCCCTGTGTGGTCTGCAACACGTGGCTGAAGTTCGGCCAGCTGTGGACGTTCGCGCAAGGGCTCGGCGCCGACTTCATCGCCACCGGCCACTACGCTCAGGTCGTGGACGGGCCGGACGGTCCCGAGCTGCACCGCGGCGCGGACCCGGAGAAGGATCAGAGCTACGTACTCCACGGTATCCGCCGCGAGGTGCTGCCGCACCTGCTGTTCCCGGTCGGCGGCCGGCAGAAGCGCGACATCCGCGAGCTGGCCCGCGAGGCCGGGCTCGGGGCGATGGCGGATAAGCCAGACAGCGTGGAAATCTGCTTCGTCCCCGGCGGCGACCACACCGAGGTCGTGCGCCGCCGCCGGCCGGAGGTGGCGAAGGCCGGCGTGGTGCGCGAGCGCGACGGCACGGTGCTCGGCGAGCACGACGGCATCGACCGCTTCACCGTCGGCCAGCGGAAGGGGCTCGGCCTCGGCGGCGCGCGGAAGCGGTTCGTGTTGGAACTACTGCCGGACACGAACGAGGTCGTCGTCGGCGACCCGGAGGAGCTGTTGAGCGGTGGCCTGGTTGCGTCCGGGATGAACTGGCTGACGGCGGTGCCGACGAGCGAGCGGGGCTGCGCCGCGAAGATCCGCTACCGCCACGCCGCGGTCCCCGCGACGGTGACGGCGACGGCCGACGGCGGGGCGGTGGTGCGGTTCGCGGAGTCGCAGCCGGCCGTGACGCCGGGGCAGGCGGTGGCGCTGTACGACGGCGCGCGACTACTCGGCGGCGGGTGGATCGACCGGGCGGTGCGGGGTGGGTAGACTGCTCGGGGTTCCGCCGCTTGCGGCGATGCAGCGTTTACGCTGCATCGCCGCAAGCGGCGGAACCCCGAGGTTCGACCATGCCCACGCGCCGCGACTTCCTCGCCACGTACGTCGTGCTGCCCGTTGCCCCGCCGCCGCGCCCCGTGGGGCCGCTGCCGTTCGCCCCCGTGCGCATCCCGGCGTGGGTCGAGGACACCATCGGCGCCGGCTACACCCTCTCCGGCATGGACACCGCCGCGCGAACGGAAGCCGCCCGCCACGGCGTCACGCTCAGCGAGGTGAACTTCGTCGATCCCTTCTTCGCGTACTACGACAGCCGGCTCCTCCGCCACCGCAGCCCGCACGTCCCGCCCGGCAAGCTCGAAGCCGACCTCGCCGAGTACAAGCGCCTCGGCGTCCGCGTTCTCGGCGTCTACCCGCCGACGCTCCAGGGCGAGGTCTACGAACTCCACCCCGACTGGCGCCGCGTCAGCACCGACACCACCGATGTCCCCACCATCGACCTGAAGAAGTACCCTCACGGCGGCATGCTCTGCCCGCTCGGCCCCTACGGCGACTTCTTCGTCGACGTGCTCGCCGAGATCGTCACCAAGTTCCCCGACGTGGCCGCGTTCAGCTTCGACGGCCTTCACCACGGCGGCTACTGCTACTGCCGCCACTGCCGCGACAATTATCGCCGCGACAGCGGCGCCGCAATCCCCAAGGCCGACCTGAACGACGCTGCGTTCCGCCGCTACGCGAAGTGGGCGGATTCGCGCCTCGAAGCGCTCGTGGAGCGGATGCAGCGGCGCCTCAAGGGCATCAACCCAGACCTCGCCCTCGTCACCTGGACGACAAACGCCGGCCGGTTCGGGCACTTCCTGAGCGTGCCGCGGAACATGCCGGCCCGGATGAACCTCCTGTTCGACGCCCCCGACCAGGAGATGTGGCTGGACGAGACGAACCGCGGCAACAGCATCGTGCCGGCGTTCGGGGCGGCCTACGCCTGGGCGGTCACGGGGCACCGGGTGGCGTTCAGCGAGCCGTACCTGATGAGCCACGGCAACCCCTACGGCAAGGACTCGTTCCCGGCCCACGAGGTCGAACGCCGCATGCTGTTGTGCGTCGCCCACGGCTGCCGGCCGAGCATCGCCGTGGCCCAGCCGCGGCGGCTGCAAGCGGGCGTCTATCGGGCGATGGACGAGGTGCAGAAGCGGAAAGCCTGGATGACGCGGACGCGGCCGGAGAAGTGGGCCGCGCTGCTGATGAGTGACGACACGAAAACCTTCTACGGCCGCAGCGCCGGTCGCGTCGAGGAGCGCTATCTGGCGAACGTGTTCGGCACCTTCCGCGCGTGCGTCGAGGAGCACCTGCCGACGGCCGTCGTGAACGACTGGGACTTGAGCCCCGAGGGACTGGCCGGGTACGCGGTGCTGGTCCTGCCGAACGCCGCGTGCCTCGACGACCGCCAGGCCGAAGCGGTGCGACGGTTCGTCGCCGGCGGCGGCGGGCTCGTCGCGAGTCTGGACGCCTCCCTGTTCGACGGCCACGGCGACCCGCGGCCCAATTACGCGCTCGCGGACGTGTTCGGCGCCGACTACCGCGGCATGCCCGAGCTGCCGGGGGCGAAGGACGAGTTGGACGAGAACTTCGCCCGCGCCCTGCCGCCGGACTACTGGGAGAAGCGTAGGGGCGTGTTCGACTTGAAGCTGGCGCCCGGTTCGTTCCTCGACCGCGGCAAGCTCGCCGAGTACGTCGGCACCGACCCGGTGACGTTCAAGGGGCCTGCGGTGCGGGTGCGGCCGCGAGCGGGCGCGGAGGTCGTTGCCACGTTCGGACCGAAGGGACCGGGGGCTGCGTCGCCCGCCGTGCTGACGAACCGCTTCGCCCGCGGTCGGGTTGTGTACCTCGCGGCCGGGTTCGACGCGGCGTACTACCTCTACCCCTACCCGTACCAGCGGCTCATCGTCGCGGACGCGATCCGCTGGGCGGCCGGCGACGTGCCGCAGCCGGTGACAGTCGAGGCGCCAATGTGCGTCCACGCCACGACCGTGCGCCAGCGCACTGCCGCGGGGGAACGCCTGGTCGTGCACCTGTTCAACGACCTGAACACCACCGGCGGCCACGCCCACCCGGCCGACGACGTACCACTCCGTGAGGAAGCCGTCCCGATCGCCGGGATTCGCGTCGGCTTCCGTCTCCGTGAGGAGATTCGCAGCGTCCGGCTCGAACCCGAGGGCGTGGAACTTACGACGCAGCGGGCGAACGGCGTCCTGTGGAGTACAGTGCCGCAACTA
>DASPHQ010000981.1:0-2219 GCA_035629595.1 Urbifossiella sp.
TCCCGATCATCCCGCTCACCCCGCTGCCGCCGGGCGTCAACGCGACCAACGACGAGACGCGGACCGACTACGACCTGTTCGACGAGCCGATCTTCTCGGAGGGGAACTACGACGTCGCCATCAGCGTCGACCCGCTCAACCCGGCGATCATCTACCTGTCCGGCGTGGGCGTCGGCACCAGCTTCCCCGGCGCCCTCGCCGGCGGCGTCGGCTCGGGGTCGTTCCGCGGCGGGAGCATGAAGATCGACCTGACCAAGATCAAGGACACGCAGAACTTCACGAACTTCAACAACAGCGACCCGGGCGGCGGCGTCCAGGGCGCGACCACCGGCGGCCTCGTCCCGCGGCTCGCGGTCGGGACCACCGGCCGGCTGTACCGGGGGTTCACCTTCAACACCTACGGGACCGACTTCCTCAACGCCTCGCGCGACCCGAGCAACCCGTTCACCACGAACTCGACGCTCCAGGTCCAGAACATCGGGCTGATGACGAACGACGGCACTGACGTGTTCTGGCAGCCGTTCTTCGACTCGCTGTTCCCGGGGAACCTCCGCGACGGCGGGTCGCAGTTCGCCCCGACCGAGCGGAACGGCATGTCGAACATCCACCACGTGTTCCCGTTCCTCGACCCGGTGACCGGGCAGACGCGGTTCATCTACTCCGGCGACCAGGGCGTATTCACCGGCGTGGACCGCGGCGACGGCGTGGTGACGACGGCGTCCGGGTTCGACCAGCTGGTGCTCGGCAGCCGCAACGGCAACCTCCAGCTCACGCAGCTGTACAGCGGGGCGGTGCAGCCGAGCCAGCTCGCGGCCGACGTGGCCGGGGCGCTGTTCTACGGCATGGCCCAGGACAACGGGTTCCTGGTGTCCGACCCGCGGGTGCTGGCCAACGGCAACCCGAACTGGCGCGGCCCGGCCGGCGACGGGGCGTGGGTCGAGGTGGACGCCACCGGCTCCGGCCGGGCGTTCCAGTACCGCTCGCCGTCGTCGTACGGCATCGACGGGTACGTGGACAGCAACCTGCTCACGGGCGGTCTGCCGCAGGAATTCCTGCGCGAGTTCATCCCCGGCCGGTCGAGCGGCGAGCCGGCGTTCGGCGGCGGCATCCCGCGCACCAACGGCCTCATCCAGGCCGGCGACTTCCAGCCGTTCGGCGGGCAGTGGCTGACCCAGGGCGGCGTGCCGTTCGCCATCAACCCCCTGAACCCGAACTCGCTGGTCATCCAGTCGCAAATCGGGCGGGTGTTCCGGTCGACGACCGGCGGCCAGAGCTGGTGGAGATCGCCGCCCCGGGCGTGGTGGGCAACGCGCCTCCGGGCGCCCTGGCGTTCGGGGCGTTCAACCCGGGCAACCCGAGCCTGGAGAACAACTTCATCTACGTCGGCAACGCCGCCGGCCAGATCTTCTCGACCATCACCGCCGGGTCGAGCTGGACGAACCTCGGCAGTCCCGACGGCAGCCCGATCCGGCGGATCGTCCCGAACCCGGCCGCCCCGAGCCGGGAGGTCTACGTCGTCACCAACCAGGGCGTGTACTACAAGGCGGACGGCACCACCACGGCGCCGTGGACGAACATCACCGGGAACCTGTTCAGCCTCACCCGGGCGGCCTTCGGCGACTCCACCGACCAGGTGCCGGTGCTGCCCGACCCGACCACCGGCGCCCGGGCGATCAACACCCTGGCCGTCGACTGGCGGTACGCCGACCCGACCACGGCCGTGCCGGTCCCACCCGAGCTGTACGTCGGCGGCGTCGGCGGCGTGTTCAAGTCGGACGACTTCGGGGCGACGTGGCGGGTGTTCCCGTCGATCAACGAGGAGGGGGCCACGTCCGACGGCGGCTACCTGCCGACGGTCGAGGTGACCGACCTCGACCTTTCGATCGGCAACCTGAACCGCACCAGCGGCCAGTACCTCGCCGGTGGCCTGAACCTCCTGCTGGCCTCCACCTACGGCCGCGGCAGCTGGGCCATCCGGCTGAGCGACGACCTGCCGCCGAAGACGTTCATCAAGGGGCCGGCGGTCACCGCCGTCAGCATCCCGACGCAGCCGGCCACGAACCCGGTGAACACCATCTCGGTCATCGAGGTGCAGTTCAACGGCCCGGTCGACCCCGCGACGTTGCGGCCGGAGAACTTCCGCCTCCAGACGCTCAACGCGTCGGGGGTGCCGACCGGGGACGTGCCGATCATCTCGGTGTCGCCCGTGACCGGCGTTC
>DASPHQ010000982.1:0-6962 GCA_035629595.1 Urbifossiella sp.
CCGGCGGCGTGGGACGCGGCGAAGCGGCTGCCGCACGTCCACGTCCGCTTCCCGACGCCGCACCGGGCCGTGAAGGTGGCGGACGCGCCGGACGTGGCGCTGGCGGAAGCGGTGGTGCCGCTGCCGCTGGCGCGCGACCCCGGCGGGTTCGTGCTGGTCCGCGACGGTGAGCGAGTAGTACGCTTCTCGAAGTACCCGCACGCCGCGTGCGTCCGCTTCCAGGGGGCGCTGAGCGCGGCGGTGCCGGCCGGGCGGTGAACCGAACGGTGAGCGGGGTCGCGTGAGCGCCCCGTGCCCACGCACGTCGGCCACGTCCGACGTGAATCGAGACGGGCAAGCACGGGGCGCTCACGCGACCCCGCTCACAGCGTCGGCGACAACCGCACACGCACCATAACCCCGGAGCCCGCCATGACCCGGTTGATGACGCTGTGCGCCGCGGCCGCCGTCCTCGCGCTCGGCGGCGGGCGCGGGACCGCGGACGAGCCACCGCGCGAGAAGGAGACGCCGGACAAGGCGAAACTGCAGCGCCAACTCGTCCTTCGCTACGAGCTTCAGGCCCAGGCTTCGGCGGCCCGCGCGGCCCAGGAACTGGCCCAACTCCAACAGGCCGAGGCGGTGCTGAAGCAGGCCGAGCGGGAGCGGACGCGGGCCGACGCGCTGTTCGCGCGGGGGGCGGTCACGGCCGCCGACCGCGACGCGACCCACGTCGCCGAGTCTCTCGCCCGGATCGGCGCGACCCAGTCCCGGCGGCTGGCGGACCAGTCTGTGGAACAGAGCCGCACCGACCGGGAGCGGTTCGCGTTCGCCGCCCGCCGCGACGGCGCCGACATCACCGGCGTCGTCGCCGTCGAGGTGGTATTCCCCGACGCCGACCGGCCGAAGGTTGCGGACGCCACCCGCGGGCTGATCGACGCGGCGACGTTCGTGTCCGCCGGCACGCCGGCGGCGTGGGACGCGGCGAAGCGGCTGCCGCACGTCCACGTCCGCTTCCCGACGCCGCACCGGGCCGTGAAGGTGGCGGACGCGCCGGACGTGGCGCTGGCGGAAGCGGTGGTGGTGCTGCCGCTGACGCGCGACCCGGGCGGGTTCGTGCTGGTGCGCTCGGGCGAGCGCGTCGTGCGGTTCACCAAGTACCCGCACGCGGCTTGTGTGCGGTTCCAGGAGGCGTTGGGCGCAGCGGTGCCGGCGGCGCGTTAAGGGCCGCCGCTTGCGGCGTAGCGGGGCATGCCCCGCTACGCCGCAAGCGGCGACCCATTTCACACCGTCAGCACGCGGTCGCGCGCCGCCACCGTCCACCGCCCCACGACCCGGTTCCCCTCGGCGACCAGCACCTCGCGGTGCAGCGCCACCGTCGGGCAGACGTGCCCCGGCAGCGCGTACACCACGTCGCCGGGGGCGTACTTCGCGGCCCCCGCCGTCTCCACGATCAGGTGCTCCTCGTTGTGCCCGACCGTGCGGTACTCCGGGAAGTCCAGCAGGTGAACGCGCCGCTCCACCGGCGGGTCCGCGGCCACCGCCTTGTTCCCCAGGTCGAACGTCACCCGGTCGGCCGTCGGCCGGCTGATCACGCGCGTCACCAGCACCGCCGCCGGGGTGATGCCGGCCAGGTCGGCGAACTTCCCGCCGTAGCCGGCGTCGTGCAGCACGAACGTGCCGGGCGAACACTCCACGCCCGGAACGTCCGTCAGGCCGGCGAATATGGGGAACGTCGGCGTACCGCCGCACACCAGCCGCGGCACCGGAACGCCGGCCTTCTCCGCGGCGTCGCGCAGCTCCAGCACCGGCGCCAGAAACGCCCGCACGGCCGCCTCGCGGTCGGCCCGGTCGGGCTGGTGGTTGTGGCCGTCGTACACCTGGAACCCGTCCGGCCGCAACCCCGGCAGCTTCGACGCGGCCAGGTACAGTGACAGGGCGCTGTCACCGACGGCGATGCCGGTGCGGTGCTGGCCCACGTCGAGGTCCAGCACGACGCCGACGGTGTGCCCCGCGGCGGTCATCCCGGCCGAGAGCGCCTTCGTGCTGTCCGGGTGGTCGATGAGCACGGAGAAGGTCGTTCCCGGGAACGCGGTGATGAGGGCCGCGAGCCGGCCGACGTTCGGGCCGACGAGCGGGTAGGCGACGAGCACGTCGGGGGCGCCGGCCGCGGCGAGCATCTCGGCCTCGGCGATGGTGGCGCACTTGTGCTTCGTGACGCCGGCGTCGAGCAGCATGCGGGCGATCTCGCGCGTCTTGTGCGTCTTGACGTGCGGCCGCAGGCGGGTGGGGCCGCCGGCCAGCTCCACGACGCGGGCGATGTTGGCGCGGATGAGGGCGGGGTAGAGCACGAGCGCCGGGGTGAACACGTCGGCCGGGTCGGCGAGGGCGTAGGCGGGGTGCATGGGGCGCCCGGGGGTTGGGGGTGGGGGGTCAGTGTAGGGGGTGGCTTCGGTTCGCCGCTTGCGGCGTTGCAGCCTTCACGCTGCAACGCCGCAAGCGGCGACAGGTGTGGTGTTGCTCCCCCGGCCGGTGTGCCATAATACTACCACGATCCGCCTTCCCCTTCGGGTGCCTCCCCCGATGCCGCGCTCGCTCCTCGCCGTGGTCGTCGCTGCCGTTCTCGTGTCGCCCGTCGCGGCGCAGCCTCCGACGGCTGGCGCCGCCGGCTCGGACACGGACTTCTTCGAGAAGAAGATCCGCCCGGTGCTCGTCGAGCACTGCTACAGTTGCCACTCGGCCGACGCCGCCGCCAAGAACAAGCTCAAGGGCGGCCTCAGCCTCGACACCCGCGACGCCGTCCGCGCCGGCGGCGACAGCGGCCCCGCCCTCGTCCCCGGCGACCCGGCCAAGAGCCTCGTCGTCGAGTCGCTCCGCTACACCGGCGACCTGCGGATGCCGCCGAAGGGGAAGCTGCCGGCGAGCGTCGTCGCCGACTTCGAGCGGTGGGTGAAGGCGGGCGCCCCCGACCCGCGCACCGCCGCGAGCGGCGTCAAGAAGCAGGTCGGCCTGTCGGTCGAGGAGGGGAAGAAGTTCTGGTCGTACCGGCCGGTCACGAACCCGGCCGCGCCCGCGGTGAAGGCCGCCGCGTGGCCCGCCTCCGACATCGACCGCTACGTCCTCGCCGCGCTCGAAGCCAAGGGCCTGACGCCCGCCGCCGACGCCGACCGCGCCACGCTGGCGCGCCGGCTGTACTTCGACCTCCACGGCCTGCCGCCGACGCCGGAAGAAACCGACGCCTTCGTGACCGACCGCGACCCGCAGGCGTACGAGAAGCTGGTCGATCGGCTGCTGGCGTCGCCGCGGTTCGGCGAGCGCTGGGGACGGCACTGGCTCGACACCGCCCGCTACGCCGAGTCCGTGACCCTCCGCGGCCTCGTGTTCAAGGAGGCGTGGCGCTACCGCGACTACGTCATCGACGCCTTCAACCGCGACGTGCCGCTGGATCAGTTCATCCGCGAGCAGCTGGCCGGCGACCTGCTGGCGGCGATGACGCCCGAGGAGCGCGCCCGCCTCATCATCGCCACCACGTACCTGCAGCTGGGGAACACCAACCTCGAAGAACAGGACAAGAAGCAGCTCCGCATGGACGTGGTGGACGAACAGCTCGACGTGATCGGCAAGGGGCTGCTGGGCCAGACGATCAGCTGCGCCCGCTGCCACGACCACAAGTTCGACCCCATCCCGACGGCGGACTACTACGCGCTGGCCGGCATCCTGCGGAACGTGCGGGCGCTGAAGGACGCGAACGTGTCCAACTGGGTCGAGGTGCCGCTGCCGGCCGCCCCCGAGGTGGAAGCCGCGGTGAAGCAGCACGAAGCCGCGGTCGGCGACCTGCAGGCGCGCATCAAGGCGGCGAAGGCCAAGGCGCCGAAGGACGTGGCGACCGAGCGCACCGTCAAGGGCGTGCTCGCGGTGAAGGACGTGCCCGGCATCGTCGTGGACGACGCGCAGGCGAAGAAGATTGGCATGTGGAAGGACTCGACGTTCTCCGGCACGTACGTCGGCGCCGGCTACACCCACGACGACGCCAAGGGGCAGGGCGAAAAGACGATCACGTTCGACCCCGACATCGCCGTGACGGGGCGGTACGAGGTGTGGTTCGCATACTCGCCGGGTCCGAGCCGGGCGAAGGACGTGCCGGTGACGGTGTTCAGCGCCGACGGCGAGAAGACGCTCCACCTCGACCTGACGCCGAACCCGCCGATCCGCGGCCGGTTCGTGTCGCTCGGGCAGTACCGCTTCGAGAAGGACGGCCAGAGTTTCGTCCTCATCTCGAACGAGGGGGCGAAGGGGCACGTCACCGCCGACGCGATGGCGTTCATCCCCGTCGATCAGGTGCCGAAGGACAAGACGGCGCCCGCCCCGAAGGCGGCCGGCGACGAGCCGGTGGCGCTGGAGGCGGAGCTGAAGAAGCTGCAGGCGGCGGCGCCGAAGCGGCCGATGGCGATGAGCGTCGTCGAGGAGGCGAAGATCGAGGACGCGAAGATCAACGTCCGCGGCATCGTCCACAACCTCGGCCCGGTGGCGCCGCGCGGCTTCCTCAAGGTGGCGACCGTGGGGCCGGCCCCCGCGATGCCGAAGGACCAGAGCGGCCGGGTGCAGCTGGCCGACTGGGTGGCGTCGAAGGACAACCCGCTGACGGCCCGGGTGTACGCGAACCGGGCGTGGCACTGGCTGTTCGGCAGCGGCCTCGTCCGCACCGCCGACAACTTCGGCACCACCGGCGAGGCGCCCTCGAACCCCGAACTCCTCGACCACCTGGCGACGCGCTTCATGGCCGACGGTTGGAGCGTCAAGAAGCTGGTGCGGGCGATCGTGCTGAGCCGCACGTACCGGCAGAGCAGCCGGACGGACGCGCGAACCGTCACCGCCGACCCCGAGAACCGGTTGTTCGGCCGGGCCAACCGCCGGCGGCTCGAAGCGGAGGCGATCCGCGACACGATGCTGACGGTCGGGGGCAAGCTGGCGCCGTTCGCCGGCGGGCCGAACTTCAAGGACAACCTCGCGGCCGACTACGGGTACAAGCACACGGCACTGACCCGCAGCGTGTACCTGCCGGTGTTCCGCAACGCGCTGCCGGAGGCGTTCGAGGCGTTCGACTTCGCCGACCCGAGCACGGTGGTCGGGGCGCGGGCGCGGAGCACGGTGGCGCCGCAGGCGCTGTTCCTGATGAACAACCCGTTCCCGGCCGAGCAGGCGAAGGCCGCCGCGGCCCGGGTGCTGGCCGAGAACCTACCGACCGACGACGCTCGCCTCGACCGCGCCTACCGGCTGGCGTTGGGGCGGCTGCCGACCGACGGCGAGCGCGCGGCGATGCGGCGCTACCTGGCGAACCAGTCGGGGAGCCCGCCGGCGGCGTGGGCGGCGGTGTTCCAGGCGCTGTTCGCGTCGGCCGACTTCCGGTACGTGGAATAACCCGAGTCGCCGCTTGCGGCTTCGCGCTGGGAAGCGCGAAGCCGCAAGCGGCGGAAGACCCGAGGCGCCGACATGCTCACCCCCGTCTCCCGCCGCGAGTGGCTGACCGGCACCGCCTGCGGGTTCGGCGCCCTCGCCCTCGCCGACCTGGCGCACGCGCAGTCGCCGGCGCCGAACCCCCTCGCGCCGAAGCCGCCGCACCACCCGGCGAAGGCCAAGCGCGTCATCTTCCTGTTCATGCAGGGCGGCGTCAGCCACGTCGACTCCTACGACTACAAGCCGCGCCTCGTCGCCGACGACGGCCGGCAGGTGTCGTTCGACGACGCCCGCGTCATCGCCAACACCGGCGTCCGCGGCACCAACCGCCGTGTGATGAAGCCGCTGTGGGAGTTCAAGCAGCGCGGCAACAGCGGCCTGTGGGCGTCCGAACTGTTCCCGCACGTCGCCCGGCACATGGACGAACTGTGCGTGATGAAGTCGCTGTGTACTGAGGGCGTCGCGCACGGCCCGGCCACGCTGTTCCTCCACTGCGGCAGCACCAACTTCATCCGCCCCAGCATGGGGAGCTGGGTGCTGTACGGCCTCGGCAGCGAGAACGCCAACCTCCCCGGCTTCATGAGCATCGCGCCGTCGGCCGGCAACGGCGGGCCGCGGAACTACGGCACCGCCTTCCTCCCGGCCATTTATCAGGGGACCGCCCTCGGCCGCGCCGGCGGCACCGCCGCGGAAGCGACCATCCGCAACCTCACCGGCGCGACCCGGCCGCCGATCGAACTGCTGCGCGAGCTGCACGCCGAGCAGCTCCGCCGCACCCCCGGCGACGCCGAGCTCGAAGCCGTGGCCGCGTCGTACGAGCTGGCGTGGCGGATGCAGCAGAACGCCCCCGACGTGCTCGACCTGTCGAAGGAGACGGCCGAGACGCTGGCGCTGTACGGCATCAACGACCGCCCCACGGACACGTTCGGCCGGCAGTGCCTGATGGCGCGTCGGCTGTGCGAGTCGGGCGTCCGCTACATCCAGGTGACCTACGGCGACAACAGCGCCAACCCGGCGTGGGACCAGCACTCGAACATGCCCAAGCACGCCGACCACGCCAAGGCGTGCGACAAGCCGATCGCCGGGCTGCTGGAGGATTTGAAGCGGCGCGGGCTGCTGGAGGACACGATCGTGTGGTGGGGCGGCGAGTTCGGGCGGACGCCGTTCGCGCAGGACAACGGCACCGGCCGCGACCACAACCCGGCGGGGTTCACGGTGTGGGTGGCCGGCGGCGGGTTCAAGAAGGGCGTGGCGGTCGGCGCGACCGACGAGTACGGCAGCCAGGCGGTCGAGAACAAGGTGCACATGCACGACCTGCACGCCACCATCCTGCACCAGCTCGGCCTCGACCACGAGAAGCTGACGTTCCGCTACGCCGGCCGCAACTTCCGCCTCACCGACGTGCACGGGCGCGTGGTGAAGGAGATCATGAGTTAGCCGTAGACCCATCCGGGCGAACCCGGAGCATGAGCGATGGGGTGGGCAGCCCGACCCCGGCGCGACAACCCCACCCCGTCGCTCACGCTCCGGGT
>DASPHQ010000983.1:0-6188 GCA_035629595.1 Urbifossiella sp.
CGACCGAAGCCGACCTGTTTGTCGCCAACTCGGGCACCACGGTCCGATTTCTCACCGCGCTGGTCGCCGCCGGCCGGGGTCGTTATCGGCTCGACGGCATCCCACGGATGCGGGAGCGGCCGATTCGAGACCTGCTCGACGCGCTCAATCAACTCCGCGGCGTCCGGGCCACGAGTGAGACCGTGAACGGCTGCCCTCCCGTGGTCATCGAATCGGACGGGGAATGCGCCGGGCAGCGCGTCACCGTGCGGGCCGGAGTCAGTTCGCAATTCCTGAGCGGGCTGCTGATGGCCGCCCCGCACTACGCCGGCGACACCGAACCCGTCGAGATCGAGGTGGTCGGCCCGACCGTGTCCGAGCCGTACATCGCCATGACGCTGGCGATGATGCGGCAGTGGGGCTACGAGGTCGAAACAGTCGGGAATGTCTACCGCGTCCCCGCGGCATCACTCCACAACCCGGCCCGCTACGCGATCGAGCCCGACGCCTCCGCGGCGTCGTACTTCTGGGCCGCCGCCGCGGTCGCCGGCGGGCGCGTCTCCGTCAGCGGGCTAACGCGGAAGTCGCTCCAGGGCGACGTGCGGTTCGTGGACGTGCTGGCGCAGATGGGCTGCCGCGTCGAGGAGTGCGACAGCGGCATCACCGTCCACGGCGGCCGGCTCCGCGGCGTCGACGTAGACATGAACGACATCAGCGACACCGTCATGACGCTCGGCGCCGTCGCGCTGTTCGCCGACGGGCCGACCACCATCCGCAACGTCGCCCACATCCGCCACAAGGAGACCGACCGCATCGCGGCGCTCGCCGCCGAGCTGCGGAAGTTCGGCGCCGCCGTGGAGGAGCGCGACGACGGGCTGACGATCACGCCGGGGCCGCTGCGGGGCGCCGCGGTGGACACGTACAACGACCACCGCATGGCGATGAGCCTGGCGCTGGTCGGGCTGAAGGTGCCGGGCGTCGTGGTGCGGAACCCCGGGTGCGTGGCGAAGACGTACCCCGAGTTCTGGCGTGATTTGGAGGCGCTGAGGCGAATCGGGTCAAGGACGAATGACCCACCAATGACCCACCAATGACGAAGGGAAGAATTCGGCGGTCTTCCTTCGTCATTGGTGGGTCATTGGTGGGTCATTCGTCATTTGTTAAGTGTACTTCTTCACCAGCGCGTCGAACTCGGGGCTCGACTTCGCCGCGGCGGCCTTCAGGTCGCGCAGCAGCTGCTTCTCCAGGTCGTCCACCGTGCCGTCGGCGGTGATGAACTTCTCCAGCCACGCGGCCTCGGCGGCGCTCACCTCGCCGTCGGCCAGCACCGCCTTCTTCACCACGTCCAGCACGAACTGGTGGAACTCGGCCACCGCCTTCGGCGCCGCCTTCCGCAGCTCGATCAGGAACTCCGCCTCCGCCTTGCTCACCACCCCGTCGGCCAGGATCGCCTTGCGGACGATCTCCGTCTCCTTCCGCTCGATGTACCCGTCCATCAGCAACAGGTCCTTCGCCAGCTGCTTCCAGTCGGCCATCGTCGGGTCTCCGCGCAAGGTGTGAGGCCGCCGGCGCTCCCCGGCGTGCCCTCAGTATAGGCCCGCCGCGCTTCCGGTCGTTACGGAACGTTACGCGCGGGAAACACCCGCCGCTCGTCTTACCTCCGGCGGACCGGCGGAATCCCGCCGCCGGCCGGATTCGTCTCCTAGACTTGAGGCCGGAGGCCGGGATGCCTCCCCACCCGCCGCGGACCGCCCCCATGCCCTCAACCGCCACCCCCCCCGCCGTCGCCGATCGTCAGGCGTTTCTCGCCGCCGTCAGCCGGTCCGGGCTCCTCGTTCCCGCGAAGCTGACGACGGCCGCCGCCGTGCCCGTCGCCGCCGAAACCGCGACGGCCGCGGCGGACGCGCTCGTCGCCGCCGGGTTCCTCACGCGCTTCCAGGCCGACCGGCTCCTCGCCGGCCGCACCGACGGGTTCGTCGTGGACTCCTACGTCATCCAGGAGGAGGCCGGCCGCGGCCCCGGCGGGCGGGTGTTCAAGGCCGTCCACCGGTCGATGAACCGCACGGTCGCGGTGAAGGTGCTCGCCGCCGGCCGGACGCGCACCGCCGAGGCGAAGGAGGCGTTCCGCCGCGAGGCCCGCGCCGCCGCCCGGCTCAACCACCCCAACGTCGTCACCGCCTACGACGCCAACGAGCGCGGCGAGCGGGCGTACGTCGTCGCCGAGTACGTGGACGGCCCCGACCTGGCCCGGCTGGTGAAGGAGCGCGGCCCGCTGCCGGCGGCCGAGGCGTGCGAGATCGTCCGGCAGGCGGCGGTGGCGCTCGAATACGCCCGCCAGGAGGGGATGACGCACCGCGGCATCAAGCCGACGAACCTCCTCGTGGCGCGGGCGTCGAAGACGCTTCCCGGCTGCGTGGTGAAGGTGGCCGACTTCGGCGTCGCCCGGCTGGCCGCGGCCGACGCCGCGGTGGACATCGACACGCAGCTGCCGCCCGCGGGCGCCGCCGACTACGCCGCCCCGGAGGCGACCGGCGACCACCGCGCGGACCTGTACTCGCTCGGCTGCGTGTTCTACTTCCTGCTGACCGGCCGACCGCCGTTCCCGGGCGGAACCGCCGCGGAGAAGGCGAAGCGGCACCGGACGGAGTACCCGGAGGCGGCCGAGGGGCTGCGGCCGGACGTGCCGCCGGCGGTGATCGACGTGGTGCGGCGGCTGCTGGCGAAGGAGCCGAACGCGCGGTTCCAGTCGGCGGCGGCGCTGGCGGCCCGGCTCGACGCGCTCGCGGGCGGTGCGATGGCGCTGGACGAGGACGGCGGGTACGTGGCCTTCGACGTGCCGGCCGGATCGCAGGGCTCGGCGGGCTACCACCCGGGCTACCTGACGGGGATGTACCCGATGCCGGCGGCGCCGGCGACCGGCCGGCACGCGCCGGTCGCGGAGACGCTGCCGGACGCGTCGCCGTGGGCGGCGCTGACGGACGAGGTGCGGCCGCTGCGCCGCCGCGGCGGGGTGTCGGCGGTGGCGCTGCTGGCGGTCGTGCTGTCGGTCGCCGCGGCCGTGGCGCTGGGCGCGACGCTCGTGATGAAGGCGCTGGCTCGCTGATTCTGCCGCCGCTTGCGGCGTTGCAGGCGCCTGCAACGCCGCAAGCGGCGGCGCGGTCACCCCTCTTCTTCCACCGGCTTGGTGGCGTCGAGCAGGAATCCGCACACGGCGGCGGCGACGAACAGGCCGCCGCACAGGTAGAAGGCGGCGTCCCACCCGGCCGCGCGGGCGACGTTCCCGAGCAGCGGCGGGGACGCGGTCGCCCCCAGATTCCCCCACATGTTCCCCCACCCGAGCGCGGCCCCGACGTTCTTCCCGCCCACGTCCTGCGCGAACGACCACACCGACGGGTTGTGCAGGTCCACCAGGAACGCCATCACCCCGAGGGCCGCGACGACGGCCCACGGGGTCGGCAGCGCCGGCACCAGGAACATGCAGGCGGCGCACCCGGCCAGGGCCGTCCCGATCGGCACCGACCGGCCGAGCCGCGGGCCGAGCCGCCGGTGCAGGGCGTCCGTCACCACGCCGCCGAGCAGCATCCCGCAGCACCCGACGGCCAGCACCACCGACTGCATCCGGCCGCGCTCCTCCAGCGGCACCCCGAACGTCTGGTTGAGGTAGCTCGGCAGCAGGGTGATGAGCAGCGCCCAGCCGACGTTCACCCCGAGCTGGGCGCCGCCGGACAGCCACATGTTCCGGCTCCGGGCCAGGATGCCGAGCCGCCGCACGAACGTGACCGGCGCCACGGTCGCGACCGGGCGAGCCACTCCGGGATCGTCGGGCGCCCCCGGCGGGGCCGGCGGGCGGTCGCGGATGATGAGCCAGAACAGGGCGGCGACGGCCAGCCCGCACAGCCCGTAGATGACCAGCACGCCGCGCCAGTTCACCCCGGACGGGTTGTCCCACGTGCCGGTGAGGGCGACGCCGGCCAGGGCCACGGCGAGCCCCGCGGTCAGGGCCGGGGCGACCGCCCCGCCGATCCGCCCGCCGAGGGCGACGAAGCTGCTGAACCGGCCGCGCTCGGACGGCCACGCCCAGCTCTTGACGAGCCCGGCCGCGGCCGGGTACGCCCCGGCCTCCGTCACCCCGAGCAGCAGCCGGGCGAGCACCAGGGTGATCGCCCCGGTGACGAACCCGCTCAGCGCGGTGACGACCGACCAGGCGACGATGGACAGGGCGAGCACCCGCCGCTGGCCGTACCGGTCGGCCAGGTTCCCGACCGGGATCTGGAACAGGGCGTAGGTGAGGAAGAAGCCCGACAGCATCCACTCCTTCTGCTCGTCGGTCATGCCCAGGTCCTTCTGGGCCGGGTCGGCGAGGGTGGAGAAGCACACCCGGTCGATGTACATCCACAGGGCCGCGACCGCGGTGACGGCGACGACGACGTAGCGCTGGGGCATGGGCGGACCAGAGGACAGGGGGGCACGTCTCAATGTTGGTAGCCGCGGGCTTTAGCCCGCGCTCGCCTGAGCGCGGGCTAAAGCCCGCGGCTACCAACCCAATACACCACGAAACGGCTCTACGCCGGCAGCACCTCGCCGAAGAAGCGCAGCCAGTTGCCGTGCATCACGGCCTCCACGTCGGCCGTCTTGTACCCGCGCTTCGCCAGCAGCTCCGGGATGCGCTGCAGGTCGGCGATCGTGTCCAGGTCGGCCGGCACCTGCTCCGTGCCGTAGCCGCCGTCCAGGTCGCTGCCGACCCCCGCGTGCCGGCAGTTCCCCGCCAGCTGGCAAATGTGGTCGATGTTCTCCACGGCGCGGTCGATCGTCACCTCGCGCTTGCTCTGGCCGCGCACCCAGCCGGGCTGCAGCATCACCGCGTCGAAGGCGACGCCGAGCACGCCGCCGCGGGCGATGACGTGCTTGATCTGCTCGTCGGAGAACTGCCGCTGCCAGTCGGCGAACTTGCGGGCGTTCTGGTGGCTCGCCAGCACCTTGCCGCCGAACCGGTCCGCCACCTGCCAGAACGCCTTGTCCGACAGGTGCGTCATGTCCAGCGCGATGCCCAGCTCCTCGATGTTCCGCAAGAGCGGCAGCGCGTCCACGGCCAGGCCCACCTCGCACTGCGTGCCGCCGCCGTAGCGGTTGGCGCCGTAGTGCGTGATGCCGATCGCCCGCAGGCCCATCTCGTACCACTCGCGGATGTTGTCCGGGTCGAGAACCGGGTCGGCGCACTCCATGCTGAGGATGAACCCGAACGGCGTCGCGACCGGGTCGGCGCGCCAGTCGCTGACGTGCTGTTGCAGCTCGCGCTTCGTCTTGATGGAGCGCATCCAGCCGGCGCGCTCCATCGCCCGGTAGTAGAACAGGTGGCTCATCGCCACCGCGTAGCAGGCCTCGGGCGTGGTGTAGCCGAACGGGTGGTTGATCTGCCGCTCCTGCCGCGCCAGCACCGTCGCCACGCCGACGCCGATCTGCGCCTTCTTCAGCTCCGGGAGGCTGACGGTGTTGGTCCGCCGCCCCGGGTCGGTCATGTTGTGGGTGATCTCCTGCACCCGGATCTCGGCCACGGCCATGCGCAGGTCGCGGTTCCAGTCGACGCCGTTGAGGCCGAGGTCCAGGTGGGAGTCGAACAGCAGCATGAAAGGGGCTCCGGGCGGGAAGCCGCTAGTGTACCCGCCGCGGCGTGCGGACGGCGAGCGAAAAGACGATCGGCTGTTGACTCGGGGCTTGAGCCCGGAGGGCGTCGGCGTGTAGCCCGGGGTGCAACCCCGGGCGGGCGATGGCGTGGTTCGTGGGGGCGACGGGAATCGGGCACCGCCGCAGGCCGCCCGGGGTTGCACCCCGGGCTACACGCCGACGCCCTCCGGGCTCAAGCCCCGAGCCGACAGCCGGCTGCCGGCCGAAATCGAGGTCGAACCGTGACGCGATCGAACGTATCCTGATGGTACACCCCGACAACCGGCACTCGTTTCGGTCGACCGCCCCCGGAGCGAGGATTCGATCGTGCCGTCCGACCCGACGATCGACCCCCTTCCCAGCGCCGACGCGGGGCCGGGCGTCACCGCGGAATTCGCCCCCAGTTCCGCACCCGCCGACGGCAGCACCCTCACCCATCAGCCGGACGCGGGCACGCTCCCGGAGCGCGTCCCGGCGTCCGTTTCGGTGCCGGGCTACGCCATCGAGGGCGTCCTCGGCCGCGGCGGCATGGGCGTCGTCTACAAGGC
>DASPHQ010000984.1:0-5976 GCA_035629595.1 Urbifossiella sp.
TACCGCCAGGCGGTGTAGGAGTGGGACGAGCGGACGGCGTCGCGGTGCCTCGCCTTGCCGTACACCGTTCGCCCGGGGTGGCCGTCCACCGTGTCGTCGCCGACCAGCGCCACCGGCCCGGCCGGGACGAGGCGGTCGAGCACGAACCGCGTCAGGGCGCACCCGAGGGCCAGCCCCGACCACGGGGCGCGGGAGAGGACGCGGCGGTAGTCGGTCGGGTGGCCGGGGGCGAGGTGGCGGAGGGTGCGGAGCAGGTTGGCGACGGTCCGCCGACCGGTGGTCAGGATGGCCCCGACCAGTAGCGTGGCGAACCGCTGGTACGTCGGGGTGGTGAAGTGGAGGGCGAGAACCTGGACGAGGGGGTGCGCTTCGGGTGGTAGAATCATGGCGGCCGTCCGCGGGCGAGGGCCATGGGAGCCATAACAACCCTCATACTACCCCGCCGCGGGCGGCCGTTCAGAATCGGCACCAGCCGAGCTCAGGCTGGTGAGAAAATCGGATAACATCCCAGCGGCAGGGGGGCACTCCGCCGGCCGACGTGCGAGCCGGTGCCACCCGTGGAGGAAGCCATGTCCCGGATCCCGATCGCCTGCGTCCTGTGTGTCGCCGTTGCCGCGGCCCCTCCGGTCCCGTCCGCTCCGGACCCGCCGCCAAAGGACCTGGCCACGTTCTTCCGCCCGCCGGCCAAGTTCGCCGGAGACCTCGGCGCCTACCGCTCGCCCCTCACGTTCGACGACGGCACCCCCGTTCGTACGGCGAAGGACTGGGGCCGGCGGCGGGCCGAGGTCCTCAAGTACTGGCACGCCGCGATGGGCGCGTGGCCGCCGGTGGCCGAGAGGCCGAAGGTCGAGCTCGGGAAGGCGGAGAAGCGGGACGGGTTCACCCAGCACCGGGTGCGGATCGAGGTCGCCCCCAAGGTCATGGCCGACGACGTCTACCTGCTCGTGCCCGACGGGAAGGGGCCGTTCCCGGCGGTGCTGGTCGTCTTTTACGACGCCGCCACCGGCGCCAGCCTCGCCCGGCCGGCGACCAACGCCGACTACGCCTACCAGTTGGCCCGGCGGGGGTTCGTCACCCTGTCCGTCGGCGGTCCCCCGGGGATGCCCGCGGCCAAGGACGGCCCGCCCCTCCAGCCGCTATCGTACGCGGCGTTCGTTGCCGCCAACTGCTACCAGGCGCTCGCGGCCATGCCCGAGGTCGACCCGAACCGGGTCGGGGTGGTCGGCCTGTCGTACGGCGGCAAGTGGGCGATGTTCGCGAGCTGCCTGTACGAGAAGTTCGCCTGCGGGGTGTGGTCCGACCCGGGGGTCGTGTTCGACGAGAAGCGACCGAACGTGAACTACTGGGAGCCCTGGTACCTCGGGCTCGAGCCCGGCACGGGGAAGCGGACGCCCGGCGTCCCGTCGGACAATAACCCCCGGACCGGGCCGTACAAGAAGATGATCGCCGACGGCCGCGACCTGCACGAGTTGCACGCCCTGATGGCCCCGCGGCCGTTCCTGGTGTCCGGCGGGTCGGAGGACCCGCCCGAGCGGTGGAAGGCTCTCAACCACGCCGTGGCGGTCAACGACCTGCTTGGGTACCGGGACCGGGTGGCGATGACGAACCGGCCGGGGCACATCCCGACGGCGGAAGCGAACGACCAGGTGTACCGGTTCTTCGAGTACGTGCTGAAGCCCGCCGCCCCGCCGGGGAAACCCTGACCCGCCCCCGTCGCGGACGGCGGCGATCCGGCCGCCGTCCGCGACGGAAGACAGAACCCAAGTAGTCGGGCACCGACACGACCGTCACGGCCCACAGGTGTACGTGAGGTCGTCGAAGTAGACCCGCTGGGCGTTCCCGTCGATCCACGTGGTGACCAGCCCGAACCGGTCGAACCGCGCGCCGCCCGTCCGGTCGCCGGCCCCGAGGTCGAGCGCCACCGCCTTCCCGTCGAGCGCTACCGAGATCCGGCCGCGCCCGCCCGCGGCCGACGGGTCGTAGGCCAGCGACCAGTCGTGCGCCTCCCCGTCCGGCAGGACGTGCGGGCGGTCCGCGCCGTTGGCGTAGCCCTGCCCGCGGCCGCGCGTCCGGTAGGCGGGGTAGAACAGGAACCCGTCGCGGCTCGGCCCCTCCACCGCCACGCCGATGAAGCACTTCGGGAACCCGGAGTCCTGCGCCGGGTTCACCGCCAGCGTGTCCTCCGAGTGGTAGAACCCGAGCAGCGTCGTGCTGTCGCTCACCCCGCGCCGCAGGGCCACCTTGCCGGACGCCTTCAACGGCGTGTCCAGCGACAGCGGCTTCAGCCGGTCGCCGTAGGCAGCGAGTTTGTCCTTGTAGCGGCAGTCGCCGCGGAACACGAGCCCGCCCAGTTCCCCGGCCGCCTTGCCGCCGGCGTGCCGGGTCGGGCTGAACCCGAAGTCGAACCGCGGGCGGACCTCGGCGGTCACGTACTCGCGTCGGTTCCCGACCCCCTCCCAGCCCGGGTCCGCGGCGAAGTCGTCCTTCGCCCCGTTCACCTCCACGTCGTCGAGCCACACCTCCCCGCCGCCGTCGGCGCTCTTGAGCACCGGGAGGAGGCCGCACCGGTCGAACGCGGCCCCGTCCGCCTTGTGCCCGGCGTCGAGGTGGCAGACGGCCGTCTCCCCGCCGAGCGTGACGGTCACCACCCCGCCGCCGCCGTTGCCGGCCGGGTCGTAGCGCAGCGTCCACTTGTGGGCGACGCCGGCCTTGAACCCCCGGAGGTCGAGCCGGCCGGTCACCGTGTTCTTGACCGTGGCGAACCCGCCGGGGCTGTCGCCGCCGGTCCGCCACCTGGCGGTGCAGTACTCGACGTAGGCGTAGAACACGTCGCCGCGGCCGAGCAGCCGCAGCGAAACCGTGTTCGGCGTCCGCCACTCGTTCAGCGTGCCGGCGTTGAAGAAGCCGACGAGGACGTGCCCCGCCGGCCCCTTCCAGGTGAGCGTGCCGGACGCGGCGAGCGGGGCGTCGAACGTACGGCGGTCGATCCGGCGGGCGTAGTACGCGGGCTCCGCGGCCGGGGTGACGAACCCGCCGACCTCGCCCGCCCGGCCGCCGGCGTGCGCGGTGCGGTTGTAGCCGAAGTCCTGCCGGATGGTTCGCTTCTCGGGTGTTGTGGCGCGGTTGTTCCGACCTTCCCACCCGGGGTCGCGGTCGAACCGCTCGGTCCGCTCCTCCGCGGCCGCCCACCCGGCCAGGCCGCAGAGCAGGGCGGCCGCCGCGCAGGCGACCCGGGCATGTCGTGCTCTCATGGCCGTCCCCCTCGTGACCGCATTACGGGACCATCACCACCGAACCCGTCGTCTGCCGGCCCTCCAGGTCGCGGTGAACCTGCGCCGCGTCCTTCAGGCCGTAGACGTGGCGGACCTCGACCTTCACGGCCCCCGACGACACCGCGGCGAACAGGTCGTTCGCCGTCGCCTACAGGTCGGCGCGGGTCGACGTGTACGTGGCGAGCGTCGGCCGGGTGACGTACAGCGAGCCCTTCTGCGTGAGGAGGCTCAGCTCGAACGCCGGCACCGGGCCGGACGAGTTGCCGAAGCTGACGAGCAGGCCGAGCGGCCGCAGGCAGTCGAGCGAGCCGAGGAACGTGCTCCTCCCCACCGAGTCGTAGACGACCGGCACGCGCTGCCCGCCGGTGAGCTCCCGCACGCGGCCGGCGAAGTCCTCGCGCGTGTAGTCGATGACGTGGTCGCAGCCGTGCGCCCGCGCGAGCGCCGCCTTCTCGGCGGAGCCGACGGTGCCGATGACGGTGGCGCCGAGCGCCTTGAGCCACTGGCAGGCGATGAGCCCGACGCCCCCGGCGGCGGCGTGGAACAGGACCGTCTCGCCCGGCTGAACCTGGTACGTGCGGCAGATCAGGTACTGGACCGTCATCCCCTTCAGCATCATCGCCGCGGCCTGTTGGTCGGGTACGCCGTCGGGGACGCGAACGAGGCGGTCGGCCGGCATGACGCGGGCCTCGGAGTACGACCCCGGCGGGCCGCCGGCGTAGGCCACGCGGTCGCCGGGCCGCACGCCCACGACCCCCGGGCCGACCGCCTCGACGACCCCGGCCCCCTCGCTCCCGAGCCCGCTCGGGAGCGGGATCGGGTAGAGGCCGGAGCGGTGATAAGTGTCGATGAAGTTGACGCCGACCGCGGTGTGCCGGAGCCGCACCTGGCCCGGCCCGGGGTCGCTGACCTCCACGTCCACCCATTCCAGCACGTCCGGTCCGCCGGTGCGGGACAGGCGAATGGCCTTCGGCATCGGCGTGAAACTCCGACGGGGAGGAGTTGAGCCTACCGCGGCGTCCCGAGTAGGTCAACGCCCGCGCCCCGGCGACGCACGCGGGCGGCGAGCGTATTGCGTCCCCTCCCGTTCCGGTTTACATTTCACCCATCACTCCCGCCCTGCCCCTCCCTCCCGCCGGGGCCGCCGCATGATTACCCTCCTCGGCTCACCCCGCCGCTGCTGCGACGGGCTCACCCGGCGCGAGACCCTGACCGCCGGCGCCCTCACCCTCCTCGGCGGCGGGTTCACCCTCCCGCACCTCCTCGCCGCCGAGTCCCGCCGGCCCGCGGGCGCCCGCCCGGGCAAGGCCAAGAACGTGATCCTCCTCTACCTCCTCGGCGGGGCCGCGACCCAGGACATGTGGGACCTCAAGCCGGCCGCCCCGGCCGAGATCCGCGGCGAGTTCCGGCCGATCGACACGAACGTTCCCGGCGTCCGCATCGGCGAGCACCTGCCGCGGACCGCGAACTGGATGCACCGGGCCGCGGTCGTCCGCAGCGTCAACCACAAGGCCGGCTGCCACAACTGCCTGCCGAGCTACACCGGGCTCGACACCCCGATGCCCGACCAGCACCCCCGCGACACCGACCCGCCGAGCATGGGCTCGGTGTGCGAGTACCTGCGGCAGGATCGGGGCGACCTGCCGGACTACGTGTACATGCCGTGCTGGCTCGGGTGGGGGCAGGCGTTCCGCCGGGCCGGCCCGTACGCCGGCTTCCTCGGCCGCCGGTACGACGCCCTGACCACCGAGTGCCAACCCTTCGCCGACGCAGGGGTGACACCGACCCCCGGCCAGCCGGCGACCGTCCGCGGGATGCCGCTCCTACCGCACACCGCGTTCGAGGCCGACCTCACCCGCGACCGGTTCCGCACCCGCCAGGACCTCCTCGGCCAGCTGGACGGCCGCCTCCGCGAGGCGGAGGCCGACTCCGCCTCCGCGGGGTACGACCGCGTCCGACAGCGGGCGTACGACCTCCTCACGTCGTCCCGGCTGCGGTCGGCGTTCGACCTGACCCGCGAGGACCCGCGGCGGCTCGACCGCTACGGCCGGACGCTGTTCGGCCACAGCACGCTGATCGCCCGGAAGCTGGTCGAGGAGGGCGTGCGGTTCGTGAACGTGACGTGGGACCTGTTCTGGGACCGGGCGAAGGTGGACTACGACGCCTGGGACACGCACACCCGGAACTTCGAGATCCTGCGGACGAACAAGCTGCCGCACTTCGACCAGACGTTCACGGCCCTGCTGGAGGACCTCAGCGCGAGCGGGCTGCTGGACGAGACGCTGGTGGTGGTGATGAGCGAGATGGGCCGGACCCCGCGGGTGAACGCGAACGGCGGCCGCGACCACTGGACGTTCTGCTACTCGGTGGTGTTCGCCGGGGCGGGCGTCCGGGGCGGCACGATCTGCGGGGCGTCGGACGCGCAGGCGGCCTACGTCAAGGACCGCCCGGTGCGCCCGGCGGACATCTGCGCGACGGTCTACCAGCAGCTCGGCATCGACGCGGACATGCCGGTGTACGACCGGGCCAACCGCCCGATCGCGGTCGCCAACGGCGGCGAGCCGATCCGCGAGATCCTGTAGGCGAGCGGGTGCTGATCCGCACCGGTCCTCGCCGCCGGTGACCCCGCCGGGTTCCGACCATGACCGCCCCGCTCCTGCGTCTCCCCCTCGGGGCGGTCATGGCCGCCGCCCTTGCCGCGGCC
>DASPHQ010000985.1:0-5526 GCA_035629595.1 Urbifossiella sp.
CTGGCCCCACGCCCACCCGCTCCGCAGCGGCGTCGCGGTGTCGAACCACGCCACGCGCTTCGCCCCTGCCGCGTCGGCGCCGTTGGTTAAGCGGAACGTCGGGCTGTTCGAGAACATCACGTCGGCGTGGTCGCCGAGCCCCCACGCCAGCGGGTTCGCCGCGTCCACCCTCACCCGCAGCACCGACGACGGCACGTAGAACGTCGTCGACGCCAGCGCCTTCGGCTCGTTCTTGTCGTCCACCTCCGTCAGGTAGTTCGCCACCGGCACCCCGAGTTCCGCCCCGAGCTTGGTCGAGCTGCCGATGGCGAGCACCGTGCCGCCTGCTTCGAGGAAGCGCTTGATCTGCGGCACCGTCGTCGCCTTCGTGATGGCGCCCCGCGGCCCCTTCGCTTCGGCGTCCGGGGGGTCGCCGCCCTTGCCGCCCGCGTCGGCGCCGTAGGCGCCGTCCACGAGGATGAGCACGTCGTACCGCTCGCGCAGGTCGCCCTTGTCGAGCTCGGGGGTGAACACGACGCGGTGCGGAAACTCGAACTGTTCGAGCAGCCAGCGCGTCCACCCGGACGGCATCGACCCGCCGGCCTTGTCCCACAGCGCCACCCGCGCCGGCTTCAGCACCACCGCCTCCGGCGCCGCGTTGTTCCCGTGGAACGTCACGCCCAGGTCCGTCGCGATCGACTCCAGCACCGGTAGCGTCGAGGGCTTCCGCGGGATGAAGAACGTGCCCGCCGGCCGCCCCGCACCCGACGCCGGAAGGCGCCGCACCTCCTCGCCGGCCTTGTGGAGGCGGTTCACGGCGCGGAAAGCGTCGTTCGTCTCCAACCCCAGGAAGAAGCCGACGGCGCCGTCGGCGCCGACCACGCGGCCGGGCGGCGGCGCGAGCGCTTCCGCGGTGATTTCCTCGAACGGGCCGTCGAAGCCCTCAAGAATCCGGTCGAAGCGCACGGCCATCTGGTAGGCGAGGGTGTAGCCGGCGGAGTCGTAGGGGCGGACCGGCGGACCGCCCGGGTAGGCGAAGTCGTTCGGGTGGTCCTGTGGCTCGAACATGTCGAGGACGTGGGCGCGGAACGCCTGACCCGCCCTCACCACGTAGGAACCGCGCGGGTAGTGCTTGCCGCCGACCGCGAAGTCGGCCGTGGCGCGTTGAACCTTCACGCCAGTGCCGAGCAGCGCGTTGACGAACTTCGTCGCGGTGAGGAAGTCGGGCTGGTCGGCGGGGATGACGTAGCCGCGGGCGTCGCGGCGGGCCGGGTCGCGGAACAGCTTGTCGAAGTCGGCCCCGCCCTTCGGCGCGTCCTTGTCCTTCGCCCCCTTCGCGGTCGCGGCCTGTGCGGCCGCCACCACCTTCGGCGTGACCGTCCAGCTGTCGCGGTTGCCGCGCTCGATCGCGTTGTTTCCCATCTTCCAGATGTTGAACAGCAACTGCTCGCGGTGCCGCGAGGCGTAGTCGAGCACCGCCCGGTTCGCCGTCAGCGAGTACTCCACCGACTGCCGGAAGTGCCACTTCTGCGGCGGCACCGGCGCCAGGTAGTCGCCCTTCGGCAGCTGCTTCGCCGTCACCAGCGGGATGCTCATCGGCGTGGGGCTGCCGACGGTCTCGGTGAGGAGGCCGATCATGTTGTGGAACCCGGCGGTGGTGCGGAGGCCGCCGTTGAACCACGTCGAGTACGGCGCCCCGGACCGGCTCGTCGCGCCGGGTTTTCCTTCGACGAGGAACCGCTGCATCATGGCGGCGCCGACGGCGTCGATGCCGTTGAGGGTGAGGGGGTCGCAGAAGTAGTTGAACGGGTCGCGGAACGGCGGGCAGAACAGGACGGTGCCGGGCGGGCCGGACTGGTGGTGGTTGTAGACGATCTGCGGGAACCACTCGCGGTACATGAACCGGTTGAGGTTCTTCGTTTCTGCCTGGGTGTTGGCGTAGAAGTCGCGGTTGTTGTCGTGGCCGACGTACTTCTGGTAGAGCCGCGGCAGGCCGGTCAGGCTGCGCTTCGTCGGCTCCTTCTCCCTCATGTAGTGGTCGGCGACGAGGTCGTGCCCGTCGGGGTTGGCGTGGACGAACAGGATGACCACGTCGTCGAGGATGCGGCGCGTCTCGGCGTCGTCCGCGCTGACGAACTGGTAGACGCTCTGGATGAGCACCTGGGCGCAGAGCGTCTCGCTGGCGTGGAGGCCGCCGTCGATCCACACCACGGCCTTGCCGGCCGCCGCGAGCTGCCGGGCCTGGGGCTCTGCGATGCCGTCGGCGAGCGCCAGGCGGCGCGACATGATCTTGAGCGCGTCGAGGCGGCGGTGGTTGGCGGGCGAGGTGACGACGGCGGCGAGCTGCGGCCGCCCCTCGGCGGTGGTGCCGAGGGTGACGAGCTTGATGCGGTCGGACTCGGTGGCGAGCTTCTCCCAGTACGCCGTCAGCTGCCGGTAGTTGGCGAGGGAGTAGTCGTCGCCGATGTCGAACCCGAAGGCGGCCTTCGGGGTGGTGATCGGGCGCGGCTGGGCGGGTGCGGCGCCGGCGAGCAGCCCGAGGAGGACGACGGCGGACAGGCGGGTCATGGGGGATTCCGTGGGGGCGTTGTTCGGTCATCATCGGCGGGCGAGCGGCCCGCGTCAGCGGGCTGTTGGCTCGGGGCTCGAGCCCGGAGGGCGACGGCGTGTAGCCCGGGGTAGAACCCCGGGCGGGCGTGAGCGGTGTCTGGAATGCGTAGCTCCCTCGCGCCACGCCGACGCCGCCCCGGGTTCCACCCGGGGCTACACGCCGACGCCCTCCGGGCTCGAATCCCGAGCCGTCACGGCCGGCCGCGCCGCGGCGGCCTCGCGCAGCTTGTGCTTCTGAACCTTCCCGGTCGCCGTCAGCGGGAACGCGGTCACGAACTCCCAGTGCCGCGGCACCTTGAACCCCGCCAGCCCCGCCCGGCAGTGCGCCTCCAGCTCGGCCGCGGTCGCGGCGGCGCCGGGCGCCAGCCGCACCCACGCCATCACCTCCTCGCCGTACCGCTCGCTCGGCACCCCCACCACCTGCGCCTCGCCCACCGCCGGGTGCCCCTGAAGGTATTCTTCCACCTCCCGCGGGGCGATGTTCTCGCCGCCGCGGATGATCACGTCCTTCAGCCGGCCGGTCACGCTCACGTACCCATCCGCGTCCATCACCCCCAAGTCGCCGGTGTGCATCCACCCGGCCGCGTCCACCGCCGCCCGCGTCGCCTCCGCGTCGCCCCAGTACCCGGACATCACCCCGTAGCCGCGCGTACACAGCTCGCCCGCCTCGCCGCGCGGCACCACCCGCCCCGTCGCCGCGTCGATCACCTTCACCTCGACGTGCGGGTGAACCCGGCCGACCGTCCCCACCCGCTTCTCGACCGGGTCGTCCGGGTGCGTCTGCGTCGAGACCGGCGAGGTCTCGGTCATCCCGTAGCAGATCGTCACGCCCGGCATGTGCAGCCGCTCGCGGACCTGGCGCATCACCGCCACCGGGCACGTCGCGCCGGCCATGATCCCCGTGCGCAGGCTCGACACGTCGGTGGCGGCGAGCGATGGGTGTTCGAGCACGGCGATGAACATGGTCGGCACGCCGTACAGCGCGGTGCAGCGCTCGGCGGCCACGGCCTCCAGTGCGGCGGCGGCGTCGAAGCCCTCGCCGGGCACGACCACGCAGGCCCCGTGGGCGACGCACGCCAGGGTGCCGAGGACCATGCCGAAGCAGTGGTAGAACGGCACCGGCACGCACACCCGGTCGGCCGCGGTGAGGCCCATCCGGTCGCCGGTGAAGAAGGCGTTGTTCAGGACGTTGTGGTGCGTCAGCGTCGCGGCCTTCGGCAGGCCGGTCGTGCCGGACGTGTACTGGATGTTCACCGCGTCGTCGAACCGCACCGCGGCCTCACGCGCGGCCAGCTCGGCGGCGGACACCCCGTCGGCGGCGGCGAGCAGGCCCGGCCAGTCGTCGTCGAGGACGAGCGCCTCGCGGAGTTCGGGGCAGCGCGGGCGGACGTCCGCGAGGGTTTGCCGGTAGTCGAGGCCGCGGAACCCGCGGGCGAGGAGGAGGACGCTGACGCCGGCGCGGGTAAGGGCGAATTCGAGTTCGGCGGCGCGGTACGCCGGGTTCAGGTTCACCAGGATCGCGCCGGCCCGCGCCGCGGCGAACTGGGCGACCACCCACTCGGCGCGGTTCGGCGCCCAGATGCCGACGCGGTCGCCGGCCGCGACGCCGCGGGTCATGAGCCCGCGGGCACACCGGCCGGTCTGCTCCCACAGCTCGCGGTAGGTGGCGCGGTAGTGCTGCGACCGCACGACGAGGGCGTCGGCGTCCGGGACGCGCTCGACGGTGCGGCGCAGGTTCTCCCCGACGGTCTCGCCGAGGAGCGGGGTGGGGGACGTGCCGTGGGCGTAGGAGGGCGTCATCGGGCACCGCGGGGAGGGGGTGGCGACGGTCCCGCCATTGTGCGCGACAGCCGGCCGCGCCGCCACCCGGGGCTTGCCCGCGCGGCCCGGCCGGGCGAGAATCGGCATCGCCCCCTTCTCCCCCCGAGACCGACCATGCCCCGAGTCCTCGCCGTCCTGCTCGCGGCGCTCGCCGCGCACGCCGTCGCCGCCGACCCGCCGCGCCACACGTTCCTCGCCACCGGCGCCGAGACGTTCATCGCCGACGACACCGGCAAGGCGAGCTGGACGTACCCGCACTCGTCCCGCGACGGCTGGGTGCTTCCGAGCGGCAACGTGATCCTCGCCCTCTCCAAGAGCAAAACGTACCCCGGCGGGGCGGTCGTCGAAGTGGACCGCGCCGGCAAGGTGCTGTTCGAGTTCAAGGGCACGCAGAGCGAGGTGAACACCGTGCAGCCGCTGCCGGACGGTCGCGTGATGCTGACCGAAGCCGGCGACCGCCCGCGCGTCCTGGAGGTCGATCGGACCGGCAAGATCGTGGTCGAGGTGCCCATCCACGCCCAGACGAAGGACCACCACATGCAGTCCCGGATGACCCGGAAGCTGGCGAACGGGAACTACCTCGTGCCCCAACTGCTCGACAAGGTGGTTCGCGAGTACGACGCGGCCGGGAAGGTGGTCTGGGAGGCGACGGCCCCGCACATGCCGTTCACCGCCATCCGCCTCCCCGACGGCAACACCCTGGTCGGCTGCACGCACGGCAACCTGGTGGTCGAACTCGACCGGGCGGGCAAGGAGGTGTGGCGGCTGACCAACGACGACCTGCCGGGCAAGACGCTGGACGACTGCTGCGGGGTGGAGCGGCTGGCGAACGGGAACACGGTGGTGACGAGCTACCACGCCGGCCCCGGGAAGGTGCGGCTGCAGGAGGTGACGCGCGACAAGAAGGTGGTGTGGACCTACACCGACGCCCGCCGGTCCGGCATCCACACGTTCCAGATCCTCGGCCCCGACGGCCGGCCCGGCGTCAACCCCCTCCGGTAGCGACGCGACTCGAACCCCGACGGGGCTCGGCGCGTCGGGTTCGTCTCATCACGCCAGTTCAACCGTCCCGGCCGCGTAGTCGATGGTCAGTCGTCGGCCCGCCAGCAGTTGCGT
>DASPHQ010000986.1:0-2909 GCA_035629595.1 Urbifossiella sp.
CACCGCGGCGATTACGACAAGCGGCGCGATAAGGTCACGGCTTCGACCCCCGCCGCGTTGTCGGGCTTCCCCGCCGACCTGCCGAAGAACCGCCTCGGCTTCGCGAACTGGCTGCTGCGCGCCGACCACCCGCTGACGACGCGCGTGACGGTGAACCGCTTCTGGCAAGAGCTGTACGGCACCGGCCTGGTCCGCACGGCCGGCGACTTCGGCACCACCGGCGAACTGCCGAGCCACCCCGAGTTGCTCGACTGGATGGCGGTCGAGTTCCGCGAGAAGGGGTGGGACGTGAAGCAGTTCTTCAAGCTGCTCGTCACGTCGTCCACGTACCGGCAGGCGGCGGTCGCCACGCCGGAGAAGGTGGCGAAGGACCGCGACAACCGGCTGATGAGCCGCGGCCCGCGGTTCCGCATGGACGCCGAGATGGTGCGCGACTCCGCCCTGGCGGCGAGCGGCCTGCTGGTGCGGCGGATCGGCGGGGCGAGCGTGCGGCCGTACCAGCCGGACGGCGTGTGGGAGGCGGTGGCGATGATCGGCAGCAACACCCGCGACTACCGCCGCGACACCGGCGAGAGCCTGTACCGCCGCAGCCTGTACACGTTCTGGAAGCGCTCGGCCCCGCCGGCGTCGATGGAGGTGCTGAACGCCCCGAACCGCGAGCTGTGCACGGTCCGCCGCGACCGCACGAACACGCCGCTGCAGGCGCTGCTGACGCTCAACGACGTGCAGTACGTGGAGGCCGCGCGGGTGCTGGCCGAGCGCGCGATCAAGACCGGCGGCGCGACGCCGCAGACGCGCCTCGACTTCGTGGCCCGTCGGCTGTTGTCGCGGCCGTTCCGCGACAACGAGCGGCCGGTCGTGGAGGGGACGCTGGCCGACCTGCTGGCGCACTACCGGGCGAAGCCGGACGAGGCCCGGCGGCTGATCGCGTTCGGCGAGAGCCGCGCCGACGCGACGCTGGACCCGGTCGAGTTGGCGGCGTACACGATGGCCGTGAACCAGTTGATGAATCTGGACGAGGTTCTGAACAAGTAACACCACCGAAAGCCCGGGGACGGCCGTCCCCGGGCTTTCTTCCCGTACAGCGGTCACTCCCTCCCCGCACACAAGGAACCCGCCATGATCTTCGACAACCCCGCGCTGCTGGCCCAGACGCGCCGCCACTTCTTCGGCTCGGCCGGGCTGTCGCTCGGCGGCGCCGCCCTCGGGTCGCTCCTCGGCGGCACCGCCCGCGCCGCCGGCAGCCCCACGGCGCACGGCGCCGCCCTCCGCGAGACGCACTTCCCGGCGAAGTGCAAGAACGTCATCTACCTCCACATGGTCGGCGGCCCCGCCCAGATGGACCTCTACGACTACAAGCCGAAGATGGTGGACTTCTACGACAAGGATCTGCCCGACAGCATCCGCCGCGGCCAGCGCCTCACCACCATGACCAGCGGCCAGGCCCGCTTCCCCATCGCCCCGTCGGTGTACAAGTTCGCGCGGCAGGGCCGCTGCGGCATGTGGATGAGCGAGCTGCTCCCGTACACGTCCCGCATGGCCGACGACATGGTGTTCATCCGCTCGATGCACACCGAGGCCATTAACCACGAACCGGCCATCACGTACATCCAGACCGGCAACCAGGTCACCGGCCGGCCGTGCCTCGGGGCGTGGATGAGCTACGGCCTCGGCAGCCTCAACCAGAATCTGCCGACGTTCGTCGTCATGGTCGCCAAGCCGACCAACCAGGATCAGGTGCAGGCGATCTCGGCCCGGCTGTGGCAGAGCGGCTACCTCCCCGGCGAGCACGCGGCCGTGTCGTTCCGCGCGGCCGGCGACCCCATCCTCTACATCAACAACCCGCCGGGCGTGGACCCGACCGTCCGCCGCCGCACCCTCGACGGCCTCGGCCAGCTGAACCAGCTCGAACACCAGCGCACCGGCGACCCCGAGACGCTGACGCGGATCGCGCAGTACGAGATGGCCTTCCGCATGCAGACGAGCGTGCCGGAGCTCGCCGACCTGAACCGCGAGTCGGCCCGCACGCTCGACATGTACGGCCCCGACGTTCACAAGCCGGGCTCGTTCGCGCACACGGCGCTGACCGCCCGCCGGCTGGTCGAGAAGGGCGTGCGGTTCGTGCAGGTGTACCACAACAACTGGGACCACCACGGCAACCTCACCGGGCGGATGCAGTTCCAGTGCAAGGACGTGGACCAGCCGTGCTACGCGCTGATCCAGGACCTGAAGGCGCGCGGCCTGCTCGACAGCACGCTGGTCATCTGGGGCGGCGAGTTCGGGCGGACGATTTATAGCCAGGGCGGGCTGACGAAGACGAACTACGGCCGCGACCACCACCCGCGCTGCTTCACCATGTGGATGGCCGGCGGCGGGTCGAAGGGCGGCACGATCCACGGCGAGACGGACGACTTCAGCTACAACATCGTCAAGGACCCGTGCTCGATCCCGGACTTCCAGGCGACGATCCTCCACCTGATGGGGATCGACCACGAGCGGTTCACCTACCGCTTCCAGGGGCTCGACCAGCGGCTCACCGGGGTCGAGCCGGCGAAGCCGGTCCGCGAGCTGATCGCGTAAGCTGGGCGAAGCCCACCCGCCGCGGCGGGTGGGCTTTCAGCCCTCAAGGAGTCGCCCGTGAACGCCGCCGACGCCGAGCGCGTCCTCGCCCAAACCCTTGACGACCTCACCCTCTCCGGCAGCGAGAAGACCGCCCTCGCGGCGTGGGTGTCGGCCAACGCCAGGACCGACGCGCAGCGCGGCGTCGTCCGCCACGCGGCGTTCGACCTCGCCCGCAAAGCCTCCGCCAACCTCCCGCCCGACCGGCTAATCGACTGGCTCGAAGACGTGATGCGCACCGTCGCGCCGGTGCAGGTTGCACCGCCGACGAGCGGCGGAATGCCGACGGA
>DASPHQ010000987.1:0-9292 GCA_035629595.1 Urbifossiella sp.
CACCACGCCCTGCCGGTTCGCCAGCGCCGCGGCGCCGCGGCCGGCGACCACCTTCCCGGCCGCGGCCCGCGGCGGCACGTACTCGCCGGCCTCCGCCTTCGTCGCCACGTCCCACACGTGGACCGCCCCCGCGGACGTGACCGTGACCACCCGGTCAGGCGGCTCGGTCAGGTACACCGCCGCCAGCTTCGCCGCCTTGTGCTCCGGCTTGTCCTTGTACGGGTCGAAGGCGTCGAGCTTCTTCGCCTTCTTCCGCACGTCCCAGACGGTGACCTTGCCGGTGCCGCGGTGGCCGATGGCGAACGTGCCGCCGTCGGCCGACAGGTCGCAGGCGGCGTCGGGCAGGCCGTCGCCGTCGGCCTCGACCTTGCCGGTCTCGAACCCGCTGGTGGGGCTGAACACCGACAGGGTAATTTTTTCGCCGGCCCCCTGGAACCCGGCCGCGGACCGCCACGCCACGCCGATGTCGGCGCCGTCCTTCGCCGGCGGGAAGAGGCGGCTGAGCTTGTCGAACGGCACCGTCACCGGCACCGGGGCTGAGGTCGGCTGGATCCGCGTCTTCGGGTCGGCCGGCTTCGGCGGCAGCTCCAGCGCCTTCGCCTTCCCCAGCGAGAACATCGTCCCGCCGCCCTTGGTCCCCTTCGTGACCTTGTTGCCGCCGCCGGTCGTGGTCCCCTTCGCGCCCTTGCCGGCGTCCTTCGCCTTGGTCGTCGGCTGGGGCGTGTCGGCCGGCGCCGGCTCGGCTGGCGGGTCGAGCTTCTTCTCGTCCTTCTTCTCGTTCTTGGTCTGATCGCCGGGCTTGTTGTTGAGGTACACCAGCACCCCGGCGACGACGCCGCCGGCCACCAGCGCGAACACCGCCGCCGCGACCGCGACCTTGACGAGCCCGCCGCCGCCGCCGGCCGGCTTCTTCTTCGCCGCGGGGCGGTCGTCGTCGTCGGCCGCGGGCGCGGCCGCGCGCAGCTTGCGGCTCGACTTCGGCGCGGCCGCGGACGGGGTGAAGCCGAACGGGTCGTCAGCGTCAGCCGCCGGCGGCGGGGCCTCCTCGTCGCTCGACTTACGTGCGTTCTTCGGTTCCGGCGCGGCCGACGCACTGAAGCTGAACGGGTCGCCAGCGTCCGCGGCCGGCGGCGAGTCCTCGGCGCGCGGCTGGCCCTTTTTCGCCGGCGCGGCCGAGAACGCGAACGGGTCGTCCGACGGCTCGTCCGCGACCGACGCCGGGAGGGGTTCGTCGTCCTCGACGGGCATGGCAGCGGGGATGTCCTCCTCAACCAGCGGCGCGGCCGGCTTTCTTGCAGCGGGCGACGGGACCACGGCACTGATCTGTTGGCTGTCGCTGACGCTGTCGGGGGGGGCGGTCCCCCCGGGGATGCGGAAGGAGGTGTTGCAGCGCTTGCACCGGGCCTTCTTGCCGGCCATGGCGTCGGGAGCCTTGAGGACAGCCTGACACCCCGGGCAGGCGACTTCGACGAGCGGCATGCGGCACCCGGCACGGCGACTTGAGGCGAGTAGTTTTTAGCCTACACGCCGGCCGGGCGGCGGGGAATGACCAATTACCAACGACCCACCAATGACCAAGGCGGACGCCCGGGTTCTTCCCTGGTCATTGGTGGGTCATTGGTGATTGGTCATTCCCGCCCCTGGGTGCGGCCGCGTATCTTCAACCACGCCTCCCGATCAGGAGTGAACCCATGTCTCGCGCCGCCGTCGTCCTCGCGCTGCTCGCGGCCGCTGCCCCGGCCGGGCCGGCCGTTTTCCCCGCCGGGTGGACCACCCACGCCCCGCGCGACGAGATCCGCCCCGCGTTCTCCTACGACCCCAGCGGCGGCCCGAAGAAGGACGGCGCCTTCGTCATCACCCACGACCGCCGCGTCGGCCTCCACGGCTGGGTCCAGAAGTCGTTCGCGGTCGAAGGCGGCAAGCACTACCGGTTCCACGCCGTCCGCAAGGCAACGAGCGTCGAGACGCCGCGGCGCAGCGTGGTGGCGCGGGTGCTGTGGCAGGACGCCGCCGGCCGCGGCGTGCCGATGAGCGAGCCGGCGGCGAAGGGGTACCTGGTCGGCTTCAGCGGCCGGGCCGAGGCCGAGCACCCGACCGACAAGCCGACCCGCCCCGACGGCTGGACCGAGGTGTCCGACACCTACCAGGCCCCCGCGAAGGCCGATCGCGCCGTCGTGGAACTGGGCCTCCAGTGGGCGCCGGGCGGGAAGGTGGAGTGGGCGGAGGCGTCGTTCGCCGAGGTGCCGCCGCCGGCCCCGCGGACGGTGCGGCTGGCCACCGTGCATTACAAGCCGACCGGTAAGTCCGCGCGTCAGAACTGCGAGGAGTACGCGCCGTTCATCGCCGAGGCCGCGAAGAAGAAGGCCGACCTGGTGGTGCTCGGCGAGACGATCACGTACGTCGGCGTCGGCAAGTCGTTCGCCGACCTCGCGGAACCGATTCCCGGGCCGAGCACGAAGCGGTTCGGCGAGCTGGCGAAGGCGCATGGGCTGTACATCGCCGTGGGGCTGGTCGAGCGCGACCGGCACCTCGTCTACAACGTGTGCGTGCTGATCGGCCCCGATGGCGCGGTGGTCGGCAAGTACCGTAAAGTGTCGCTCCCGCGCGGCGAGGTCGAGGCCGGGATCGCGCCGGGGAACGAGTACCCGGTGTTCGACACGCGGTTCGGCAAGGTGGGGCTGATGGTGTGTTACGACGGCTTCTTCCCGGAGGTGGCGCGGGAGCTGTCGAACCGCGGGGCGGAGGTGATCGCGTGGCCGGTGTGGGGCTGCAACCCGGACCTGGCCGCGGCGCGGGCGTGCGAGAACCACGTCTACCTGGTGAGCAGCACGTACGAGGACGTGTCGCGGAACTGGATGATTTCGGCGGTGTACGACCACGACGGCCGGCCGCTGGCGCAGGCCCGGGAGTGGGGCACGGTGGCGGTGGCCGAGGTGGATCTGGGGCGCCGGCTGCGGTGGAACAGCCTGGGCGACTTCAAGGGCGAGCTGCCGCGCCACCGGCCGGGGCGTTAACTTCTGGTAGCCGCGGGCTTCAGCCCGCGCCCACGTCGGCGGTGTGTGTGGGGTGTGGCTCCCTGGCACTCCGCCGCAGGTGGGCGCGGGCTGAAGCCCGCGGCTACCAGCTCTCTCACGCTGCCCTCACCCGAAGTAGCGCTCGAGGAAGTTCCGGCTCTGCCGTAGCGCTCGCTGGCGGTCGGCGAGCGAGCCCTCGTAGGCGCGGTCCTCGACCTCCACGCACACCGGCCCGGCGTACCCGGCGTCGGTGAGCGCGCCGAAGAACTCGCCCCAGTTCACGTCGCCGAGGCCCGGCAACTTGGGGACGTGCCAGCCGAGGCCGAGGGCGCCCACGTCGTACAGCACGTCGCGGTCGATGCGCTCGTCCTTGGCGTGGACGTGGACGAGCCGCGGGCCGAACTCGCGGACGGCCCGGCCGCAGTCGATGAACTGCCAGACGAGGTGCGACGGGTCGAAGTTCAGGCCGACCGTGCCGGCGGAGATCGCGTCGAACGTGCGGAACAGCTCGCGCCAGACGGCCGGGGTGGTGGCGAGGTTCTTGCCGCCGGGCCACTCGTCCTCGGTGAACAGCATCGGGCAGTGCTCGACGCCGATGCGCACGCCGGCCGCGGCGGCTTCCCGCACCAGCGGCGCCCACACGTCGGCGACCTCGGCGAGGCTCCGGCTCATGGGCTTCGTGGGGTCGCGGCCGATGAACGTGTTCACGACGTTCACGCCGATCATGGGGGCGGCGCGGATGAGCTTGCGGAGGTGGTCGGCGACGCGGGCGCGGTGCTCGGGGTCCGGGTCGAGCGGGTTCGGGTAGTAGCCGAGGCCGGAGACGCGCACGCCGTGGATGCGCAACAGTTCGCGGACCTGGGCGGCGCGGTCGGCGGTGAAGTCGGACACGTCGAGGTGGGTGACGCCGGCGTAGCGGCGGTCGGCCTTGCCGGGCGGCCAGCACATGAGTTCGACGACCGGGAAGCGCTCGTCGGCGGCGAACGCGAGGACTTCTTCGAGCGGCAGGTCGTGGAGGATGGCGGACACGAACCCGAGTTGCATGGGGGCGCCTCCGGGGCTGGGCGCCGCCAGCGTACCCGCGCGGCGCGTGGGTGTCACGCGCCGACTTCGCGCTACACCGCCGCGGCCGGCGTCGTGATCTCCGCGGGACGCACCGCTGTCGCCGGCCACGGCAGGCTGCGGTTCGCCTTGCGGGCGGCGCGGAGCACCCCGGCCAGCTCGCGGAGGAGGCCGCGCACCGCGCGCCGCTTCTGGGCCGGGGTCATGTCCGGGGTGATCCGCGGGGTCGTGGTCGGCATCTCCGCCTCCTGCTCCTGTGGGCGAATCACCCCAACGCACGGCCGGTGCCGGACGAGCACACGTTCGCACTCCCGCGCCGCAACCCCTCGACAGACCAGCGGCTTGCGCGCGGCGATTTTCTCGACCCTGCCGCGCCGCCCGCTCGGGTAGTGGTAATCCGTACAACGGCGGCGGAAGACACGGTTGAAGAACCTGCAACCGCCACCCGTATGCTGACGCCATGAAGCCGCTCCTCGTCGTCGCCGTATTCGCCGCAGCCTGCCAGGCCGACGCGCCGCCGCCCGTCCGGGTGCTGATGCGCACCGATCACGGCGACATCGAGCTGGAACTCGACGTCGCGAACGCGCCCAAGACGACCGCCAACTTCCTCCGCTACGTCGACGGCGGGTTCTACGACGGCGGGCGCTTCCACCGCACCGTCACGCCGGCGAACCAGCCGGACAACAAGGTGAAGATCGAGGTGGTCCAGGCGGGCGTGGCGCCGGCGAAGGCGAAGGCCGAGTTCCCGCCGGTGAAGCTGGAGCGGACCCGCGACACCGGCCTGACGCACAAGAACGGTACGCTGTCGATGGCGCGCGACGGCCCGGACACGGCGACCGGCGACTTCTTCGTGTGCGTCGGCGACCAGCCGGAGCTCGACTTCGGCGGCAAGCGCAACCCGGACGGCCAGGGCTTCGCCGCGTTCGGCCGGGTGGTGAAGGGGATGGACGTGGTGAAGAAGATTCAGACCAGCCCCGCCGCGGGTCAGGCGCTGACGCCGCCGGTGGGGATCACGTCGGCGCGGCGGCTGCCGTGACAAAGTAGTAGGCACACTCCGTGTGCCGTAGCTGCGCGGAAGAACGGCACACGGAGTGTGCCTACTACTTTCCAGTCCTGCCGTGACGCCGTCGGGAGGCGCGATGCCCGTCGTGTTCACCGTCCCGCTCGACGCTCGGCCGGACGACATCGACCGGCAGGGGCACGTCAACAACGTGGCGTTCGTGCGCTACGTGCAGGATGCGGCCGTGGCGCATTGGGTGTCGGCGGCGCCGGCCGAGTTGCAGTCGGCGTTCGCCTGGGTGGTGCGGCGGCACGAGGTGGAGTACCTGCGCCCCGGGCTGCCCGGCGAGCAACTGGTTGCGCGAACCTGGGTAGGCGAGCCGTCCGGGGCGACATGGGAGCGGTTTACGGAAGTGGTGCGCCCCGACGGCACGGTGCTGGTGACTGCACGGACGGTGTGGGTGCTGCTGGACGCGGCCACCGGCCGGCCGCGGCGCGTGGACGCGCGGATGGTGGTGGCGCTGAAAGACAGTCGGGAGTAGCAGAAATGGCAAAGCCCAGCCGTTGTTACGGCTGGGCTTTCAGCCCGACCAAGGTTCAGCGCCCCTTGGCGGCCAGCTGCGTGACCGGCCGCGTGGCATGGAGCCGGTACGTGAGTTCGAGCAGCATCCCGCGGACGCGGTCGGCGGGGACGGCCGGGCGGGTCTTCGGTCGCGGCGCGGTCTGGGTGGCGGGCATCGGTACATCCTGTGGGGGCGAATGCTTCCGTCCGAACAGGAATAAGCAGACCGCGTGCCGTGCCGCCGGTGGGTAAACTTCGTCCGCCGCTTGCGGCGTTGCAGGCCATGACCTGCAACGCCGCAAGCGGCGAAATCCCCCGACCTCACACCAGCTCCCGCAGCGGCTTGGCGTCGTCCTCCACCAAATACTGCGGCCGACCCGTCAGGTCCGGCAGCGTCGCGCCGGGGTCGATGCCGAGGTTGTGGTACAGCGTGGCGAACAGCTCCCCGTACCGCACCGGCCGCGACACCGCCTCGCCGGCGATCCGGTCCGTCGCGCCGATCACCTGACCCGTCCGCATGCCGCCGCCCGCCAGCAGGGCGCAGTTCACGTTCGGCCAGTGGTCGCGACCGACCTGCGCGCTGATCCGCGGGGTGCGGCCGAACTCGCCCATCACGACCACCGTGCAGTCGTCCCCCAACCCGTGGGCGTGTAGGTCTTCCACCAGCGCGCTCACGCACCGGTCGAACACCGGGAAGTCCTCACGTTCGCGGCCGAAGATGTTGTTGTCGGCCCGGCCCTCGGCGTTCCGGCCGCCGTGCCAGTCCCACTTGCTGTAGTTCAGCGTCACCACTCGCGCCCCGGCCTCCACCAGCCGGCGGGCCATCAGCAGACTCTGCGGCACCCGCGGGGCGCCGTTCCCGTCGATCATCACGCGCGGGTCTCCGGTGCCGTACCGCTCGATCACGCGGGCCGGTTCGCGCGAGATGTCCAGCGCCTCGGCCATCCGCGACGACGTGAGGAGCCCGAACGCCTGCTCGGTGAAGGCGTCGGAGGCCCGCGCCGAACCGGACGCGTCGGCGTCACGGCGGAAGTCGTCGAAGGTGCGGAGCAGGGTGCGGCGGTCGGCGAGGCGGTCGAGCGTGATGCCGCGGAGAACCATGTCGTCGCGCGTCTTCCCCATGACGCGGAACGGGGCGAGCGCCGGCCCGAGGAAGCCGGGGCCGGGCTCGTTGTACGGGCCGTGCGTGCAGGTGTAACAGACGCTCGTGAACGCCGGCACGGCGGGGTCGGTCGGCCCTTGCAGGCGGGCGACGGCGGAGCCGAGCTGCGGCCAACCCCCGGCCGGCGTCGGCTTCCGCGGGTGGTGGCCGTTGTACACCTGGATGGCGTCGTGGTCGGCCTGGCTGCCGACGAGCGACCGCACGACGACGAGCTTGTCCATCATGCCGGCGAGCCGCGGGAGCGCCTCGCCGATCTGGACGCCGGTGACGTTCGTGGGGATGGGCCGCCACGGGCCGGCGATCTCGGCCGGGGCGTCCGGCTTCAGGTCGAACATGTCCTGGTGCGGCGGCCCGCCGACGAGGTACATGAAGATGACCGACTTGTGCGAGCCGGTGCGGCCGGCCGCGGCGTCGGCGCGGAGCAGACCCGGCAGCGTGAGACCGCCGAGGCCGACGCCGCCGATGCGAAGGAAGCCGCGGCGCGAGAGGGTGGGCATGAGGGGCTCGGGCTGGCGGGGGGAACGGTTATAGTGTCGCCGACGCGACGCCGCGGGTCAACAAGGTTTCGCCGCGGGACGACCGTGTCTTGAGCCCGGAGGGCGTCGGCGTGTAGCCCGGGGTGCAACCCCGGGCGGCTTCGGCGGTGTCCTCCGGGCTCAAGACACGAGTACCCGGCGCATCCCGCACAACCGGCCCGCGCCCCGACCGCCGGCGCCGGTCCCGCAGGCTCGTTGCCTTCCGCTCCCTCAATCGGGTGTTGGCAAACGGCCGCGGGGGCGGGTACGTTGAAGGGGTGACGGTGCGTCAGCGGACGCCGCCCGACCACACCCGGGAACCAGCCATGACCCGCTTCCGGCTCGCGGCCGTGCTCGCCGCCTCCCTCGCCGGCCTCGCCACCGCCCAACCGCCGGCCGACCCCCTCGCCGACGCCCGCACCCGCCAACTCATTCAGGATCAGAAGGCCGAGTCCGAGGTGAAGAACGCCCTGATCGAGGCCGACCGCCAGGCCCGCACCAACCCGAAGAAAGCGGCCCAGCAGCTGATGGCCGTCCAGAGTAGCCTCGACCTGTCGGCCGCGATCAGCGGCGAGGCCCGGCAGCGCCTCACCGCTCAGCTCCAGACCCGGCTTGCGGTCATCGAGGGCCGTCCGGTCGCCAACGCGGGCGTGCGCCTCGACCCGGCCGCGCCGGCGGTGAAGGCGACGCAGAAGGCGGCCATCGACGCCATGTTCGCGGAGGTGAAGGAGGTGCGCGAGGGGATCGAGACGGTGGCCCGGCTGCGCGAGCAGAACAAGTACGCCGAGGCCGACCGCGCCGCCGCCGTGCTGGCCCGCAAGTACCCGACCAACCCGGCCGTCCTGGCGCTCGGCCAGAAGGACAACTTCGCCAACGCCGTCGCCGACTCCAGAGCCTTCACCGAGCTCCAGGGGCAGCGGCTCCTCGCGGCCAACAAGGGGCTGATGGAGTCGTCGCTCCCGGCGATCCGCGACGTGGAGTTCCCGAAGGACTGGAACCTGCGGGCCGGCAAGCGGTCGAACGAGATCAAGCTGACGGACAAGGAGAAGCAGCTGATCTCGGCGCTGGACAAGGCGGTGACGATCAGCGTGAAGGACCAGCCGCTGGAGTACGCTCTACAGGAGTTGTCCACGGCGATGAACGAGAAGTTGCTGGTGGACGAGAAGTCGCTGCGCGACCTGGACCTCGACTTGAAGAAGCTGGTGAGCGTGAACTCCCGCGGGCTGTCGGCGCGGACGGCGCTGCGGCAGCTCCTCGCGTCCAACGGGCTGACGTTCGTGGTCCGCGAGGAGATGATCCAGATCGTGACGGTGGAGCGCTCCCGCGACCTGCTGACGACGCGGGTGTATTACCTCGGCGACCTCATCCAGGCCCTCCCGCTCGGTGGGGCGCCGCAGACGGGCACGTTCCTCGACTTCCAGCAGACCCAGGCGAACGCCGAAAAGCTCATCACCATGATTAAGGCCTCGGTGGACCCGCTGGCGTGGCAGGGGAACGGTGGCTCCGGCACGGTGACGTTTCACGCCCCGAGCATGTCGATCATCGTGCGGGCCTCGAACGAGGTTCACGCGACGCTGGGGAGCAAGCTGGGCCGCTAGCAAGCTGAAAGCCCACCCGCGGTGGGTGGGCTTCGCCGTCGAACAAGCGACTCGTGACACCGAACACGTAACTCCCCGCACCCATGTCCCTCTACTTCCCCACCCCCGCCGAGTGCGGCCGGCACCTCATCTTCGGCACCGTGCCGATCCGCACCACCGCCGGCGACGGCATTCAGCTCTCCCTCGTGAACATCCCGGCCGGCGGCGTCGTGGACTGGCACAGCCACCCGCAGGAGCAGATGGGGATGATGGTGGCCGGCCGGGCCGTGTTCGAGGTCGGCGACGAGGTGAAGGAGCTCGGCCCCGGCGACTTCTACCGCATCCCCGGCGGCGTCCGCCACCGCGTCACGGCGCCGTTCGGCGCAGCGCAGGCGCTGGAC